>CASEWU010000040.1 GCA_949291725.1 uncultured Bacillota bacterium | reverse complement strand
TCCTGCATTTTTACCGCTTCCCCGCTATAACAGACATAACTCCGCCCAAAATCAAGGAGATATTTTCCGAGCACGCTTGTACAATGACGCCGCCTTTGAACAATTTTTCGCTCCGTTTTCTCTCTTTTATGCGTTCAGAACCATTCGATTTTATCGGCGTCTTTTTTGTAAATGTCCAGACTGTATATGCAGACATCCGAATTGGAAAACGGCTTTTCGGAAAATCCGTCCGCATTCAGGGACAGGGTATGATTGATAATTACGCAGCCTTCCGTCCCTTCCCGGATTTTCAAAAAAGCATCGTAACAAAAAGCTCTGTACGCATGACGGAAATCGCAATGATATTCCGAGAGTATTTTTCCGAAAATCATCCGTTTGCATGCGGTTTTTTAAGGGTAGTAAAAAATACGTGCCGGCGGCGATTGAAAAAACATCTTCCTCCCGCCCCGCTTCCGCGATTTCATTGCCTTTTCCGCTATAAAAGCAGCGATATTTGTGCAGATCGATTTTTTGTCCGATCAGGGCTTCTGCCCTTTTCACATCGGACAGATATTCATCGCTTTCCGGCAAAAAAACAAAACAGAGTTTTACAAAATCCTTCCGCCTTTCCGTCCGGAAATATTTTTCCGCCGATTTTATCTCCATTTTTCTCTCCTTATCCGTTCCCGATTACTTTGCATAAATGACAAGCCGCCGGTTTGCCGCTTCCATCTCCGAAGCAAACCCCATGGCATGCCTGAAACTCTTGTCAAAATCCTTCTTGGACAAATACCCCATCGCGAGCGAAAAAAGCCATTGCTCCGCCCTTTGGGGTTCTATCCATTTTTTTTCAGCCATTCGGGCAGTCCGATCGAAAAAATGCTCATAAATTCTTCCAATAAACTTTCGTCCAAAAGCGTCAGATTTCTTTTCCTGTCTTTCCCCGTCCATGCCGGCACATCCGGAATACATCCGATCGTCTATTTTATCTACTGTTCATTATACTCCTTATCTCCCGTTCTGTCAACCGAATCCCGCAAAAATCCCCCTCCCGCCGCAGCCGCGCCCTTTTCATCCGAGATTTATCTTCTCCCTGCCGTAGAAAAACGGACGCTTTTTACGCGTCCGTTTCCCGTTGTCCGGTTTATTCCGGTTTATTCTTTTACGCTGAATTCCTCTATATGCGGGCAGCAGATCTTTTCAAGCAGCGGCCCCGCAGGCGCCACATAATCGCACGCCTGTACGAGCAGCTTCTGCACCGCGGGCAATTTATAAGTGGGATACGTTTCGTGTCCGGGATTGAAATAGAAAAGTTTTCCCCGTCCCCGCTTGAAGACGCAGCCGCCGCGCAGGACCTCTCCTCCCCTGAACCATCCCACGTAGACCAGCTCGTCGGGCGTGGGGATATCGAAAGGCTCCCCGTACATCTCTTCGTGCGGGATATCGATGAATTCCCCCAGCCCTTTCGCGACGGGATGCGCGGGATCGACGCACCACAGCCGTTCCTGTTCGGCGTCCTCCCGCCATTTCAGGGAGCAGGACGTACCCAGCAGTTTTTTGAACATCTTGGAATCGTGTGCGGAATGCAGAAACACCATGCCCATGCCGCGCAGTGCCCTGTCCGCGACTTTGGCGATCACCTCATCCGCCACGGCGAGATGATGCCAATGTCCCCACCAGAACATCACGTCCGTGGAGGCGATGATCTCGTCCGTAAGTTCTTCGGCGCCCTTTTCGTTCAGCGTCACGAGCGTCGTTTCGTACCCCGCTTGTTTCAAAAATCCGGCAATGCACGCGCCCATGCCTTCGGGATAGGCCTTTTTTCCCTCTTCCGAATCCATGGAGGCATTGTGTTCGCATACTACGGTAACTTTCATGGCTCCGCCTCAATCGAAATAATAAGGTTTGCCCGTCTTATCGGACTCGTAAATGCCTTCGAGAATCTGCGTGACGACGGCAGCCTGATCCGCCGTGACGTACAGCTTGCCCTTGCCGAGCACGGCGTTGGTAAACGTGACCGCTTCGAGATCCTCCGGCGCGCCCGACGACGCCCCTTCGAAAAAGTCAACGGAACCGCTTTTCAGATCGGGCCTGATCATCACCTGCTTGCCGCCGATGACCGTATTGATCCGCAGTCCGTCCAGCATGTCGGCGCCCGCCTTGTCCCCGCAGATGGTCGTCACCGCTTCGATGGGGTTTGCCATGTTCAGCGCCCAGCTGGATTTCAGATTGATCAGCGCGCCGTTCTTCATGACGATGAACCCGAACGCGCTGTCCTCCGCCGTAAACTTTTCGGTGTCCCAGTCCCCCCAGGCGTTGCCCGTGTTCTTCTGCTTGTTGAGTTTATGGAAGGTCTTGCCCACGCAGAAAGCGGGCTGATAATTGTCCATCATGAACAGCGTGAGATCGAGCGCGT
>CASEWU010000039.1 GCA_949291725.1 uncultured Bacillota bacterium | reverse complement strand
GCTTGGGCTTCGCCGCTGCTTGAGCTCTGCCTCCGCTTGGGCTTCGCCGCTGCTTGAGCTCTGCCTCCGCTTGGGCTTCGCCGCTGCTTGAGCTCTGCCTCCGCTTGGGCTTCGCCTCCGCTTGGGCTTCGCCGCTGCTTGAGCTCTGCCTCCGCTTGGGCTTCGCCTCCGCTTGGGCTCCGCCGCTGCTTGAGCTCTGCCTCCGCTTGGGTTTCGCCTTGGGTTGCCTGGCGGTACGCGTATGACGGACGGGCTGAAGAAGCGGAAAGTTCTGTAAACGAATGAGAAAATAGCGGCATATTTTGGTAAAATTCTGCCGATAGGGCCGTAAAAGAAATAAGTGCGGGACCGCCTTTGCCGGGAAGACCCCGTAGATATGCGCCGCGCAGCCGTCGAAAAATGAAAGATTTGCAGTTTCAAAATAAATTGTTCGGCTCAAAATGTCTTTCCGCAGGGACAATCGGGTAAAAACGCGCGGTAAAGTCAACGTTAACTGAAAAAATACAACAAAAAGTTTGATTACGGCCATATATAGACATGCAGACCGCAAAAAATCCTGCATTCCTCGCGCGCGCGACATTTTATATAATAATAAGGAGCAAACAAAGCAAAGCAATAAAATCGAAATTCAAAAATGTATGATATAGGGCGGTCGATGCGTTTCTTTTAAAATTAAAAAATTGTTAAAAAATATCACTTGCACACCTTTTTAAGTAAATGTTAAAAATTAACAAAAATATAGCTACATATTTAACAACACAAATTATAATATTTTCATAAAAAACAAGGAATTTAGGTAAACGTTTCGCTAAAAAGAGCCAAATAACTCGGGAAAAGCGGTAAAAAGTACAAATTGACCGTCAAAAACCTTCGAGAAGTTTGTCGATGAATGTTATAAGTTAACGATAATTGGGCGAATTGACCAAAAAAAGTCAAAAAATTCAGTCTTTTTTCACAAAAAAATTGAAAATAAGTATTGACAGGATGAAATTTGTGTGCTATCATAATCACGGTAAAGGGGTAAAAAGGTGAATCGGACGAGTAGTGAGAGGTAAGTTGCCCCCTTTATAAAAAGAATCAAAAGAGACGTCCGAGTATGTGCGGAGAGTTCTCTCCGCTTTATTTTTTTAGCAGAGTTTGAAAGATTTACAGGCTTAAAACCAAAAGGCGGGAACGGCCGGTTTTTAAAGCGCAAGGAAAATGCGCAAGGAAAATGCGCAAGGTAAATGCGCAGGCGCGCCGGCAAAGGCAGGAGTAAGAGAAAAGAAGAAAGAGAATAGGGTGCTGCAATACAGAAAAGCTGCGGCGACGGAATAATACGCAATCCATTTGACGCAAAATAATAGAAAAAAAGAAAAAGCGAGGTTAAAGCATGAAAAGGATTTTGAAGAGAGTGTCTTTGATCGGAATGGCGCTGGCGCTGGTTTTCTCGCTCTGTCTGAGTGCGGTAGGGTGCGGCAAGGACAGCGGAGAGATCAGTGTCTTTATTTTCTGCTCCGATGAAGACAAAGCGACGTATCAGGACCTGATCGACGCTTGGGAAGTTGCTTATGCGCAGAAACTGAGGGACGCAAATCCCGACAAATTCGGAGCAGATTTCACGATCGACGTGAAATTTGAATCCAAATCGGACAACGAAGATTATTTTAAAACGCTGAACTCGAACCTGAGCGCGGGGATCGCGCACGATATTTTCTATGTATCGCCGAGCAACGTGCAGCAGTATGTTTCGAACGATTATGTTTTGAATCTGAAAGATTACATTGATTTTTCGAAATACGACGTAGGCGATGTCTGGGGCGATGCGCTGGCTCTGTACGCATACAGGGACGGGCAGCGCGTCATCGACAATGTAACGTATGATTCGTCTTCGAACACGTTTTATGAAACGGGAACGCAAAACGAAGTGGGGCTGTACGCGCTGCCGAAGGATTATTCTTCCTTCTCGCTGACGTACAACGCAAACTTTTTCTCGGAAACACTGACCAATCTTTACGAGTCGACGATGGATACGCACGGTTCCGTTTACAAGTACGGCACGACGCCTGCGGCAGGCACGCTGCCGACCTCTTCCAATGCGACGCAGACGTATGTTTTGCAGCCGGGCACGACGGTTACCTATTATCCTTTCAATTTCTATCGTTACAACGATCTGAAATCGGCATATGACGCCAAAGATCCGGTCGCATGCATGGCGGTGATGAACGGCGGGTACGATGTTACGATCCCCTGTTATCCGAATGATGTGATTTTTGACGAAACGGCGACGGACGATCCGTCCACGGCTTACGATGACAGATATATTTATCCCGTATATACCTATGCGGAATATTCGGCGCTTTCGTATGCGGTATCCTATTACGGCACGGTGTACGATTCGGGCAGAACGGGCACGACGGGTGAAGTAACGGCGGATCAGTATCCTTCGGACAATGCGAACCGCTGGAAGAACATGACCTGGCTGCAGAGTTCCTCGCATTACGGGGTATACGGCAACGATCAGTATGACACGGAACCGTATTATCTGACGGCTTGGCTGTACGGCAACGATGCGACGATCATCAATCCCGAATACACGTCGATCATGTGCGACGAATCGGCGGAGAGCACGAGCAGCTGGGGGATCAACAGCGATGCGTTTATCGAAGCGTACGGAGCGTTTACGGCGTACGGTTCGGATTGGAACAACAACATGTACTGGTCTGCGACGGCTTTGGAAGGCCCGCTCACGCGTCAGGGCGGATTCACGGGCTTTACGGGCGGACACGAAGTCTTCTACGGCTTCGGTACCTGGAATATTTCCTCTTTCGATAAAGACAAATCGGTTTTGGACAATCAGATCATGGCGACGCCCGTGAGCGAAGATCATGCATTGCATTCGCGCGTCAAGAATGCGAAGTATGAGTCGCAAGCGTACGGCGACACGTCCAAATCCACCTTTACGGAATCGGAGATCACCGAGGCGATGAAAGAGCGTCAGAACGAATGGGGCGCGCGTATGGATTCCGTCGGATACGGGATCAACTCGAACGTAGTCAACCGTTTCAAGGGCGACAACGCATGGAAGGTATCGGCGGTTGCGGATCTTTGCGCATACCTGACCGTCGACGCGGATACGCAGGTGCGCCTGACGTATGCGGGATCGCAGATGCCCAACTATGTTTCGCAGTGCAAGGATTATGTGGCCGGCACGGGCGCATTTGAAGGCATCGTAACGCCGGAAAGCGACGTATGGGATACGGCTTATGCGGCGGCGATGGCGCTTGCGAAAATTTCCGACCGTAGCAATCTTGCCAAAAATGTCAAGACGTGGCTGACGGAAAACGGGTACGAATCGCTGGTAAGCGGCGAGAATGCCTGCTTTAACGAGCTGTATGCGGATTACACGGTCAACGACCTGCAAAAATCGGTGAGCCGCGCATTCCGACTGTTCAATATGTCGTCGCTGAACACGGCGTCGAGGAACCTTTTGGTTCGTATGGCCGATCAGAACGGGGCGAAAGATCCCTGCCTGTACACCTACAGCAACAGTTGGTGGGGAACGACCTTTGCAAAGTATGAAGGCTATTACCTTCTCAATTTCAACCTGAATCCGGAAGAAAAGCAAAGCGGCAAGGGCCCGTTTGAAAATTACCAGGACAACGTGAGTACGGAAATCACGAATTTGCAGGATAAAACCAAGCAATTTGTGTCTGTTTATAAATATTGCCAGGCGCTGGCGTCGTACGGACAGAACGAGTTGCAGAAAGTTCTGGAACGCGGCGAAATGGCGATACACTGACGGCAATGTTCTGTTCATGCAGCGCCTGTGAAGACAGGCGCTGCATGAGGCAATTGCTTCTCGGCTGAGACGAAAAAAAATCGAAAGGAGGAGACCAATGGAAAAAGAGAATGCTGTCATGGATACAGAGCCCGCAGGACAGGGCGCGGCGGCGCCGGTAACGGAAACGCTTGTGGCGTCCGGAACGGCGGCGGCGATCCGCAAGAAAAAGCCGATCAACCGCGCGAAACTGCAGGACAATCTGTGGGGATGGGCGTTCGTGGCGCTGCTGGTGATCGGCACGACGCTGTTTGTATATGTAGCATTTATTCTGACTCTGATCCTGTCGTTTACAAATTACGAAGGGCAGGCACTTTTTAAATATTTCGGCAGTAAACAGTTCGGTTCGTTTATGAACGACGCTCTGTTCTGGTATAAGTACATGTTCCGCGCGGAGAGCGGCAGCGGCTGGGCGAATGCGGGGGACATGGTGAATTTCTGGGGTACGCTGGGCAATTCCGTGTTTTATCTGATCGGTATTCCGATCGGGATGATCCTGTCTGTCGGGATCGCGGTGTGCATGTCGCGGGACATCAAATTCACGAATACATTCCGTGTGATCTATTACATTCCGACGGTAGCGTCCGTCGTATCCATCTCGTTGGTCTGGAACCGTCTGTTCGATATCGACGGGGCGATCAACAGCATCCTCGGGTCCAATGTCAACTGGCTGGGCGGAGAAGCGACGATCCGCAAGATCACGATCCTGATTTTGACCACATGGAAGGGATTGGGCGGCTCGGTCATCCTTTTCGTCGCGGGCATGAACGGTGTCAACGCAAGTTATCACGAAGCGGCGGAGATCGACGGCGCCAATGCATGGCATATTTTCTGGCGTATCACGCTCCCGCAGCTGTATCCGACCATTTTCTATGTGTTGGTTACGTCGGTGATCAACGGGATGCAGATCTACGTCGAGCCCGAACTCATTTACGGGTCGTTCAGCGATCCGGGCGTCGGGGTGGCGGTTACGCCGTTTGTCGGATACATCATGAACGTCGTTTCCGATCAGTATTACGCATACGGCTGTGCTTTGAGCGTGATGCTTGCGATCATCATCTTCATCTTCACGCTCGTTGAATTCGGGTTGGACGCAAGGAGGGACAAAGCATGACGAACGTTGAAAACGAAGCGATTGTCCCTGCGGCGAAGAAAGTCAATCCCGTATACAGGGCTTTGTGTAAATTCGGCAGCTTTTTCGGATTCGGGAGCAAACTTTACGGCTCGAACAAGCGCCGCAAAAAAATCTTTTTTGACGTGATCACGTACGTGATCCTGGTCGTGGGCGCGCTGACCATGGTGTATCCTTTCTGGTGGATGCTGGTGGCGTCGGTGAACGGGAGCACGGTGGATACGCTCCAGACGGTATTCTGGCCGAAATCCCTGATCGAGGGCGGGATCTTTGAAAACTACGCGCGCGTTATCGAAAAATTCGACGCTTTCGAAGGCGCCAACTATTGGCGGATCGTTCTGAACACGGTCATCTATTCGGTGGTGCCGGTCGTGGTCGGCGTCATCGTGTCTGCCGCGGCGGCGTTTGCGTTTGCAAAGATCGATTTTAAGGGCAAGAACATAGCGTTTTTCTATTGCATGTTCGGGATCATGATCCCGTTCCCCGCACTGATCATCGTGCAGTACTGCCTGTACTCGGCGTTCAACTGGACGACCAACGGGCTTGCCATGATCATTCCCGGCTGTTTCGGTTCGGTCATGACGGCATTCTTTATCCGTCAGTACCTGTACAGCCTGCCGACCTCCATCATGGAAGCGGCAAAAATCGACGGAGCGGGTTACTGGCGCATTTTCTGGCTGTTTATTATTCCTTTGGGCATGCCTGCGATCATGGCGCAGGGGATTTTGAGTTTCATGGGTGCGTGGAACAACTACCTTGCCCCCGAAATGTTCATCCGTACGGAAGAATGGTATCACATGTCCATTGCGCTGAGCAACCTGGAAGGCAGGATCAGTTCGGATCCCGATTACAACATGGCGCAGATCATCGCGGCTTCGGTGCTGGCGTTGATCCCCGTGCTCGTGCTCTTCGGCATTTTCCAGAAAACCATCATCGGTTCGATCATGCTGACGGGTTCCAAAGAATAAAAAATTTCTGCGGCGGGTATACCCGCCGCAGAGAAAAGTATTGCGTGCCTTTTGCGGCTGCATTCTATGGCAACGCGGCTTAAAAAATGCGGTACGTTCCATACTTTTCATGTGTTTCAACGAAATTTATTTGCGAGGTGAAAATAGATGAAAAAGAGGTTTTCTTTTTGGGCTTTGATGCTTGCGGTCGCGTTGGCACTGAGCCTGGTGCTGACGGCGTGCGGCAAAAAAGATGAAGACAAAGACGACGGCGGAAATACGGACGGCGGCGGTACGACGTCGGGCGGACAGATCGCGCTTGTCGACGCATCGGATCTTGCGGACAAACTTTTCCTTATGTTTACGTTCGAGGATACGGACGCGAACGGAAAGATCACCGCGGTCAACCCGTATACGGGTGCGGCGGCGGAATCGGGTGCGACATACGGCACGGGTGCGACGCTCGTTTCAACGCCCGGCACGAACGTGGGCGGTTCCAAGAAAGCATTCGATACGGCAGGGGCGCTGATGCTGTCCAACACGTTTGCGGATACGACGTTCAAGGAAATGGAAGATGACGGAAGCGGATATTACGTGCTGAACACGTCTGCGGATGAGTTTACGGGCGTATCGGTGTCTTTCTGGGCGTATAATTACGAAACATATTCGGGCGTTGCTTCCGGCAGTGAAGCGGCGGACTGGTCGAATGTGATCGATACGACGGATCTTTCCATCACGTGGGGCAATATTTCGGACAAAATCAACAACAACGACGGCACATACGGCGCGATCTATCCGGCGAACAATGCAACGCTGGGCAGGGCGGCGTACCCGACGAGCATGTATCAGAATGCGCAGGCCAGCCTGACGCAGTCGCAGATCACGGTATCCCCGAATTCGCTCGGCAACAACGGCAACGGCAGCGACGGCCAGCCTGTCAACAAATGGTGGGCGTTCAACGCGATCTCGGGAACTCTCCTCGGCGATGCGGCGGATGATCCTGCGGACGATACCGAAGCGGCGCAGGCCATGGCACAGCAGTATCTGCAGACCTGGCGGTATGTTACGATCGATATCCATTACGAAACGGGTATTTCTTTCTATGCGAACGGCGCGTTGGCATTCCGGTATACGCCCGAACAGATCGAATCTTTCTATGCGACGGCCGATAAGGCGAACTGGGATGCAATGTACCAGGAAATTTTGCTCGGCCTGATGAAAAACGGCGAAGGCTGGAGCACCTTCAACCTGTTCAACGGCGTTTCGGGAATTTATGTCGACGACCTGATCGTCGGACAGTCGCTTTCGGCAACGGAAGCGGAACACCTTTACGAAGATCTGGCATCGGCGGCTACGGGTACGACGGTGGATGTAGATACGAGCATCACCTCGACCATGGAAGATCCGGGTAAAGGCGAGGCGGAAGCGGAGGCGTTGAAAAAAGCGGCTCAAATGCATGAAGATGCGGAAGCTGCCGTATTTACTGCTTTGGAGAACCTGAAACAGACAGGAGAATTTACGGGACCTGCACTGGGTGATTCTGATAACACTGTTTTTTCGGCAAACTTGATTAGTGTTTTGCGTGAAAATTATGACAATAAGAATAACTGGGCATGGGCAAAAGGAACGGTTGTCAATCCTACGGAAACGGAAACCGGATTTACTTTCTCGGTTACAGGTTATTCAATAGCGAACAGCACCAACGGTTCGGCCGATCAGTATTATTATTTGCTGAGCTACGGTTTGATCAAGAACAATGCAAACTTGGCATGCTTTAAACCGGATGCGCAAAACTGGGGAACGGGCATCGAAAATTCTGTTTACAATTATTATGAGGACGGAAGTGATACGCCTACATCGAATCATTATCCTACGGAATGGACGGTTTGGTCTGATACTTTGTCTGTATGTAAGGTCAAACTGACGGTAGAATATGTGCGGGAAACGAAATCCGTTACAGTTACTTGGGATCTTTACGAAGTGGATGCAGGCTTGACATACACAGCGACACAGGATTATGAGGGCGGCACGGCATCGGCGTCTTATACGGTTCCGGAGCAAACCTATAAAGTTGTGCAGACGGCAACCGTTACGGAAGATTTGATGGGCGGAGAGATCATAATGCGTTTGTTCAACGATCACAGTGCATTCTTTATGACGGAAGTAACTGGCGGCACGCTGAGCTGATCGAAAAATGAGATAACCGAAAGAAAGGGCTGCGCGGAAAGTGGCCCTTTCTTAAACGGGCGGGCGGAGTTTTGCTGTGTCCGCGGAAAATGAAAAACGGAGGACGGAAATGAAACGTGCGAAAATAACGGCGTCTGCGCTGGTTCTTGCGCTTTTGATGGCTTTATCCGTACTGCTTGCCGCATGCGGCAAGACGGGTGATGACAGCGGCAACAATAACGGCGGCGGAACGACGGAGCCGGATGCTCCCACGCATTTGTTTGAGATCGACGTGGCGCAGGCTCCCAATCTGACGTACAAATCTTCGGAAGATACGTACGTCGATGCGAGCGTGATGACGGACGAACTGATTATCGTATACGATGCGCAGAAGACGGTTGCGGCGGAAGTGGCGGAAGGGAATGTTACCCTTTCTGCAGGAACAAGCGAGACGGCAAACGGAAAAAAGACGGACACGTATACCGTAACGGCGACGGGAACGGGCGCCTATACGCTGAATTTCAATTCGGGTGAGGAGAAAGTGGAAACGTTCACGTCGGACGTGGCGGCGGTGTATCCTGCCGACCCCGATTTTCCGATGCTCTCGCGTTCGGCGATGAACGTATCGGACATCGGGTATGTGCATGATCCCGTGGTCGTGGAAGCGGACGGGAAGTATTATGAATTCAATACGGACAACGCGGGCGGCGATTACGGGTATCAGGTGCGCGTGAGCGACGATCTGATCCACTGGACAAAACTTGCAGATCCTGCCATCAAAAACTGCGGCAAGAACGATTCGGATGCAAAATCGGTGTACGAATCGGGCAAAGGCGGGCTGCAGGAAGTATACGATATTCTCAAGGGCGACGGCAACTGGAATAATTCCTGCTGGACGCTGTGGGCGCCCGAAGTAACGCAGGCGGCGGACGGCGGCTGGTGGCTGTACGGCAGCTGGACGACGGCTTTCGGGTCTTCGCATTCGGTCATTTTCCAGTGCTATTCCAAAGAGATCACGGGCCCGTACGAGTTCAAAGACATCATCGTTTATTCGTATGACGGCGGCGGTATCTGGCCGAACGCGATCGACGCGAGCATTTATTATGATACCGACGGCAGAATGTACATGGCGTACGGTTCTTTCTCGGGCGGCATATACAGTATCGAGCTGGATCCGCAGACGGGACTGCGCAAGGACGGCCTCAGAGGAAACGATCTTCTGAAAGGCTCTTCCAAAACGCAGGCGGAGCGGTACGGCGTGAGTCTTGTGCCCAACGGTTACATGGAAGGACCTGTCATCAGTTATCATGAAAACGTACCCGTCTACACGGGCGATCCGAAGTCTTACAATGCGGAAAGCTACGAGTATAAAGATCAATATTATCTGATGGGTTCGTCCAACAGTCTTTCTTCCGATTACAACATGCGCAGTTATGTGAGCGCGTCTCCGACGGGCGGATTCTCCTCATTAACGGGGACGGGCGACAATTCGGGCAACCGCGTGAGCGGGTCGTTTACCTGGAGAACGAGCGATACCGACCGCTCTCCTTCCTACGAATTTTTTGCACCGGGGCATAACGACATGATCACGACGTCTACGGGCAAAAACCTGATCGCGTACCACAACCGCACGACGTTCGGCGGCGGCAATCATTTCCTGTTTGTCAGCCAGTACACCTTCAATTCGCGCGGCGACATCGTGATGAGCCCCAACCGCTATGCGGGTGAAACGGTCCGCAAGGTAACCGAAGACGAAGTGCTCCGTATCTCCGCGGGCAAATATGCGTATGCGGCGATCACGAATAACAGATACGATTCCACCTATAACGGCGGGTATGCCAAGGAAGACATGGTTCTGGCGGAAAACAACGTCCTGAAAATCGGGAATACGGCAGTCGGAAGCTGGTACCTGTACGGAGACAATTATATTTATATCGAGATCACGGGCGGCGATGCGGCATTGCAGGGCAAATATTACGGCGCGGTCATGCCGGCTTATATCGAATCGCAGGGAGAAGGCGGCCTGACCGTCTCCTGCCTGAGCGAGAACGGCAAAAATACGCTGTATCTCAATTCGCTGGTTTAACGGTGCCGCGGCAGAAATGCCGCAGAAAAAGGTTTACCCGCGGCGGTAAAACGCCGCAAGACATTCAAAATCCTGAAAAAAGGGCGCTTCGGCGCTCTTTTTTCAGGCGCAGGACTTTCAGCAAAGGAAGTGCGTGCGGAAGACAAAGCCTGTTCCGAGCGGCAAAACTATATCCGCACAGGCGATAAAGAGAGACCGGATTTATGGAAGAAAAAGAGGAAAATTTGAAAGATCCTTGTTTTGCACCGTTGCTGACGAAGGATGACGCGCCCGTGTCCGAATGGGGCATATTCGGTGCGCACGATCCGTCCATGATCTTTGCGGACGGGATGTATTATGTGTTTTCGACGGGTACGTACGGACGAAATTATTACCAGATCCGAAAATCCGAGGATCTGATCCGCTGGGAGTATGTGGGGCAGGCGTTTGAGCGGGGGATCCGCGCGTCGCTTTCGCCCGTGCTTTCGGAAATGGAGGCGTGCGGTGCGCGGTGCCGCAATGACACGCTTTGGGCTCCCGATATCGTCAGGGGAGCGGACGGCAAGTACTGGCTGTACGGCTGTTATTCGGCGGAATTCGGCAAGAACCATTCGGGGATCTTTCTGGCGAAATCGGAGCGTGTGGACGGAGAATATTCGCTGGTTTCGCCTCTGGTTACGACGGGCGGAAAATGGGGCGAAACGCCGAATGCGATCGACGCGCAGATCTTTTACGATGGTCGCAAAATGTACATGACGTATGGCAGTTTTTTCGGCGGGATCCGTATTCTGGAACTCGATCCTTTGACGGGTCTGCGAAAAGACGGGTTCACGTTTTCGCGGCACCGTGCAGGGGAAATTTCGGATGAGGAATATTACGGAAAAGTATTGATCGCCTCCGACGATCAGGAAGGGAGCGTGGTCGCGGTCAAGGAAGTTCCCGTATTTTCGGGCGACGTTTTCCGCGAAGAGATCAAGCTGCGGAAAGTTCGGCTGTTCAGTCTCATCACGTCGGCGGATTCGCTGTTTACAAAATACAATATGCGGCTGTTTACGAGTACAGAGGCGGAGCAGGGTTACACGCACCCGCCTTACGGCGCGCACGGCGTAAAGCTGAGCAGTTCGTTCAGTTGGAAAAGGGATGCGGACGATCTGTCTGTCGGCTACGATTTTTTTGCACCCGGGCATTGCGATCTTTTTGAAACACCCGACGGCAGGGATGTGATCGTCTATCACGACAGAACTCCGTCGGGCGGGAAATTCCATTATTTATTTGTCAGTCTGTACGCATACAACGTGCGCGGCGAGATCGTGATGAGCCCCAACCGCTATGCGGGGGAACGGCTCCGTCCGATCGGATTTGAGGAGCTTGCGGGGCAAAAATTCGATTACATCGCGCTTGGCGAGGAAAACGATAAAACCGTCTATGCAAAACAGGGTCTGGAGTTTCAAAAAAACGGCATTCTGGCGATCGGAGGCAAAGTGCGCGGAGAATGGAAGCTGTACGGGGAATATTTTGTCTCGTTCACGCTGGACGGACAGATTTACCACGGTGCGGCGATGCCTGCCTGGATCGAACGGGAGCACTGCGGCGGGATCACCGTGTCGGCGCGCGGCGAAAACGGACTGCCGTTTTTTCTCAATCAGGCGCGTTGAAAAATCGGACGAAATAAAATTGCCGAAATATTCCTTAAAAATATGTGCAAACAGTCGCGGAATTTGCCGAAGTTCGCCCGAAACATCTGCCGCATCGAAGATCGCCCGATAAAGCCTCTTGGTACAGGGAAGTCTTTTAAATGCGTGGGCAGAAGAAAAGCAGCGGTGCGCACGGATCAATTTTGCGGAAAGTGTGCAACTATATAATACGCGTACGCGCACACGCGCGACATATTAAATAAAACAAAAATAAGAGCATCCGAAAACGGATGCTCTTATGAATTTTGAATAAAATTTAATTTTGTTTCTTGTCGTCGGAGTTGGAAGACTCAGCGGGATTTGCGGGCGTGCTCTTCTTTTTGGAAAGTTCTTCTTTTTCTTCCTGGAGATATTTAAAGAGCATGGTCAATACGAAAAAGAACAGGGCAGCGGCCACGCAGACGATTCCTGCCGTAATATTGACATAGAGAAAGATAAAGATACAGATTGCGACGAGGATGGCTGCGATCACGGAGCAGGCGATCCGAAGAATTTTGAACATAATAATTCCTTTCCGCCAAATGCGGTGTCCTGAATTTCCGAATCGGAAGGACACAAACATTATAGCAGAAAAACAACCGCCTTGCAAATGTTTTTCAAAAAGCGGTTAAAAAGCGATAAAAAATCCGGGACGAAAGGAAGGAAAAAATACTATGGATAGCGGTTAACTTTTGAAAAACCGCAAGATATGGAGTGTATAAAAACGCGCCGAAAAAAATGTCAAAAAAATAAGAAAAAGTTTGAAAAAACAGTTGACATTTAACAGGGTATATGGTATTATAGTCAAGCTGTCGCAAGAGAGCGGCCCGATGATATGTCAGGGCAAAAGATTTGATCAAAAAAGTTAAAAAAACTTCAAAAAAGTTTTGAAAAACTCTTGACAAATCCTTTTGAATATGATATATTAGTTAGGCTGTCGCGTGAGTGGCATCCAAACAATATCAAATGCGATCAAGTTTGAAAAAAGTTTTTAAAAAAACTTCAAAAAAGTTTTGAAAAACGCTTGACAAACGAAATCAAATATGATATGATGGATAAGCTCTCATCGAGAGCACCGAACGAAGTTCGGTGAAACGCAGATTAAAAATTGAATAGAAGGAAATGAATTAAACGATCTTTTAACAAAGAAAGTTTGAAAGTTTCTGTCAATTAACTTTTAGTACACAAGTACTCAAAGAACAGTCAGCAAATAACGTTAGAGCAGTTGCTCGAAAGAGCAGCTTTAAGCAATTAAACTTAAGAGTTTGATTCTGGCTCAGGATGAACGCTGGCGGCGTG
>CASEWU010000038.1 GCA_949291725.1 uncultured Bacillota bacterium | reverse complement strand
TGCCATTCTCTTCCATATATGTTTCTCATTTATCTATGCTTTTTCTTTGAATCATGTCTCCTTTTTTTCTATGCCTTTTATTTGGATAAAATTGCGGGGCAGAAAAAGAAGGCGAGCTGTTTTGGAATAAAGGCGGTGAGAGATCGCATAAAATACAGCATGGATTTATCACAGTTGCAGATCGGACAGATCGCTGAAGTTGAAAAAGTGGAGGCGGCACCGGCATTGGAAGCGCGGCTGAGGGCATTGAATGTGTCGCCGGGGAAAACGGTACGGGCGTTGCGCAAGGCTCCGTTCGGAGGCGGGATCATGCTGGATGCGGAAGGGGTAAGACTTGCGCTGCGCTTGTCTCTGGCAAAGAAAATTCAGATCGGGTTGCAGGAGAAGGAAAGTTGAAAATAGTTCTGGCGGGAAATCCGAATTGCGGGAAATCGACGTTGTTCAACGCGCTTACGGGAGCACATGCAAAGACAGGTAACTGGCACGGGGTAACGGTCGGGGAGAATACGCGCACGGCCGATCTTTGCGGCAGGAAAGCAGAAATAACCGACCTTCCGGGAATTTATACGCTGAATGCTTACAGTATGGAAGAAAAGCTGTCTCAGAAAGTTCTTAGCGACGGCGATTATGATGCGGCGGTCTGCGTGGCGGACGCTTTGACGCTTCCCCGATCGCTCAGACTTGTGAAAGATCTTCTGGAGCGGAATGTGTGTGCCGTGCTGGTGGTTACGATGAGCGACCTTTTGAAAAAGCGGGGCGGTAAACTGGACGGCGCGGCGCTATCGGATAGACTGGGAATACCGGTACTTTGTATTGATGCGCATCGAAGGGCGGATATACGAAAACTGAAGGAGTTTTTATCGGCAATGCCGAAAACATCCCGAAAAATCGGAAACGGATATGGCAGATTTTCGGAACCGGAGAAAGTGTTGGAAGGAATCTATGAAGAAGGGAGCCGAGAGGAGAGCAGGGCGGAACGGTTGATGTACAACCCCTATTTTGCATTGCCTTTTTTCTTTTTTCTGCTTTTGAGTGTATTTTTTCTTGCGTTCGCGCCGTATATGCCCGGAACGCTTTTGAAAGATTGGCTGGAGACATTGCTTGCAGACAAACTTGGCGCTACGCTTTCCGCCATGGCAGAAAACGCGGGGGCGGTGATAGCGGCTGATTTTCTGCGGGCATTGTTTTCGGGAGTGGGAATGCTTCTTTCGTTTTTGCCGCAGATCGCGATCCTGTATCTTGCGCTGTTTTTGATGGAAGAGAGCGGCTATCTTTCCGCACTTGCCTTTATGACGGACGGATTGTTTCGTCGCGTGGGGCTTACGGGCAGGGCAGCGTTTTCCGTATTAATGGGATTCGGGTGTACGGCGGCTGCAGTACTGACGACGCGCGGCTTGGAGAACAGGAAACTGCAGACGCGCGTGATTTGTATTTTAGGTTACATATCCTGCAGTGCAAAGATGCCGGTTTATCTGGCGATTGCATCCAGTTTTTTTGAGAATGCGTTTTTGTCGGTAACGGCGATTTATTTTGCGGGAGTCGTGCTTGCGTTTGGGGCGGCGCTTGTGCTGAAAGGGAAGGAAGAGGAGACATTTGTTCTGGAAATAGCGCATATTCAACGGCCGGATGTTTCGGCTGCGGCAAAATCGTTGCTATTTTCACTGAAACAGTTTATAATAAAAATTGTTACGGCAGTAACGGCTTTTTTGATCGTCATGTGGTTTTTGCTTTCGTTTTCTCCGACGTTTGAATATGTCGGGCAGGGCAGTCAAGAGAGTATGTTGGTTTGGTTGTGCCGAGGACTGCGATTTTTATTTTATCCGATGGGCATAACGCAGTGGCAGGTTGCATTGGCAGCGTGTTCGGGGCTGGTGGCAAAGGAAAGCGTAGCCGGAATGCTGGCGATGTTTTACGGGACGGATCTGACGGTCGCGATGAGTTCAGCGAGCGCGATGGCGTTTGTTTTGTTTATTATGACCTGTTCTCCCTGTGTATCGGCAATTGCGGCGACGGCGCGCGAACTGGGCATTCGCCGTGCGTTGGCGATTGCAGGCGGGCAGACAGGGATTGCGTTTTTGCTTTCATATCTGTTGTATGGCATGCTTGCCGGAGGGGCGGTTGCCGCGACTGTTCTGGCGATCGGTATCCCCGTCGCGGGACTTATTTATTTTCTTTTGAGGCGGGTTGGAACATATGCAAAAATTCATCGTGCAAAAGGCACAAAAGCTCAGAGACTTTACCGATGAAACGTACGCACAGGGATCGTTTGCCTTTGCACGGCTTTTACGGTCGAAAGACATTCGGGTGAACGGCGTAAAGATCGGTGAAAATATTGCACTGCATCCGGGAGATGAAGTTGTGTATTATACGACGGAAAAAGAAGAGTCGCGCGCCTGTTTTTCCGAGGTATACTGCGATGATAATATTTTGGTGGCAGATAAATTTTCCGGCGTGAATTCGGAAGCTTTGTTTCGCATTGTACAGCAGAGATATAACGCGCGTTTTATTCACCGGCTGGATCGGAATACCTGCGGCATAATGGTATTTGCGCGAAACGGCGAAGCGGAAAAAGATCTTCTTGCCGCGTTTCGGGAGCGCCGTGCGGAAAAATGGTATGAAACGCTGTGTTTTCATCCGTTTAAAGTGAAGCAAGGTACTTTTACGGCGTATCTTTTGAAAGATGAGAAAAACGCACGCGTTAAAATTTTTGAAAAGCCGTATCCTTCTTCCGAAAAAATTATAACGCAGTATTCCGTCCGCAAGACGATCGGGGAATATTCTCTCGTGGATGTTTGTCTGCACAGCGGAAAAACACATCAGATCCGCGCGCATCTTGCATTTCTGGGGAACCCCGTTGTGGGCGACGAAAAGTACGGGGATGAAATTCTCAATAAAAAATATCATGTCAAACGTCATATTCTTGTGGCTAAATCCATATCGTTTGAAGGACTTTCCGCGCTGTCTTATCTGAACGGCAAAAAGTTTGTCTCTTCGTTTTGTGCCGAAATGCCGTTTTAGCCTTAGATTTAAACTTATTCTGATAAATTATTGCTTTTGATGTAAGGATATATAAGGAAATATATTTTATAAAAAACCGCTACAAAGTTGTAGCGGTTTTTTGTGATAGTATACACTTGACTTTTTACATTGAATATATTAATATATGAACATAAATTAATATGTAAACCTTATTTAACGAGGTAATATATGGAAAGTCAGAGAAATTACGATGAAGCGGAAGAATTGAATGAGCACAACATGTTGGCCGGACTGGCGCGGAAGAACATGCCTTCGGAAGAGACCGTAGCGCAGATGTGTGCGGCGTTCAAGGCGATCGGGGAGCAGTCGCGGATGAAGATATTGCTGGCGTTGATGGAAGGGGAGATGTGCGTATATCATATCGCGGAAGCGGTGGAAGGAAACCAGAGCAACGTTTCGCATCAGCTGCGTATTTTGAAGGATGCGCGGATCATTCGATCGCGGAGGGAAGGAAAGAATATACTTTATTCCATAGCGGATGAACACATTGCGAGTATTGTACTGATGAGTAAAGCCCATGTGCATTGCGGAGAATAAGAAGATGGTCAGAAAAATACGAATTGAGGGATTGGATTGTGCAACGTGTGCGGGAGAATTGGAGCGCAAGTTGAACGGTATCGATGGTGTAAAGGCGTCGGTCCAATTTGTGAACCAAACGATACGTTTGGAGTGCGGTTCGCAGCAAGCGTATCAGGAAGCGACCGCAGTGATCGAAGGCTTTGATGAGGTAAAGATAGCGGAAGAAGAGAATAAGCGGGAAAGCTTATGGCAAGCACATGCTGCGGAATTGCTGCAGGTCATTTTCTCGGCAGTATTTTTGGTTGCGGGAATCGTTACGGAAAAAGTCGGGGCTGGGAATGCCGCGCTGATTGCGGGATATGTTTTGTACGGTCTGGCGTATCTGACTGTAGGATGGAAGATCCTGTGGGAGACTGTGAAAAATATTGTACACGGCAGGATTTTTGATGAGAATTTTCTCATGACTCTGGCAAGCATCGGAGCGATCATTTTGGGACAGTATGCAGAGGCGGCGGAAGTGATGGTGCTGTATTCGCTGGGAGAACTTTTGCAGTCGATCGCTGTCGGCGCATCGCGCAAGTCGATTGCCGCCTTGATGGATCTTAAGACGGAAACGGCGCGCGTGATCACGGAAGACGGAGAAAAGCTGATTCCTCCGGAAGAGATACGAAGGGGCGATCTGCTTCTGATCAAGGCAGGAGAAAAGCTTGCGACCGACGGAGTGATCGTGGAAGGAGTTACGACGCTGGACACGAGATCGCTGAGCGGAGAGGCGATGCCGCGTGATGCCGGCGTCGGCGATGTTGTACTGGGCGGTTCGATCAATGTCGGCGGCGTTATCAAAGTCAGGGCGGAAAAGGACTATTCGGACAGTACCGTCGCAAAGATTCTGGATCTTGTAGAAAACTCTTCGGCAAAAAAGGCGAAGAGCGAGAAATTTATCTCAAAGTTTGCGGCAATTTATACGCCTGTAGTCTGCGCGGCTGCCGTTTTACTGGCGTTTGTGGCACCTGTATTTACGGGTAACTACGTGGCAAATTTGGGCGATTGGGTCAACAGGGCTCTCGTGTTTTTGGTAATTTCCTGTCCGTGCGCATTGGTGATTTCGGTGCCGTTATCGTATTTCAGCGGGATCGGTTTTGCGGCGAAAAAAGGTATTCTTGTTAAAGGTTCTACCGGTTTGGACGCCTTGGCGGATACGAAGATCGCCGCATTCGATAAAACAGGTACTCTGACCTACGGAAACTTCAAGATCGGGGAAGTGCAATCGGAAGACAAGAGCGAGTTGCTTAAGGTGCTGGCGGCGGCTGAAAAGGGATCGTCTCACCCGATTGCGGAAGCTTTTTCAGATATCGCCACACCATATAAAGCGGAACAAATCACCGAGCATGCGGGGTTTGGTATTTCTTGTACGATCGATGGGAAAGAGGTTTGGGTCGGAAACGAAAAATGGATGAATGTGCATTCGATTTTCGTGCAAAAACCTGCAGAGGGCGCGACTTGCGTTTACTGTGCGGCGGCAGGAAAATACCTCGGATATGTTACAATCGAAGATCAGATCAAAGAAAATGTAAAGAAAGCGGTTGCCGATTTAAGAAAGCAGGGCATTGAGGAATGCTACATGCTAACGGGCGATAATGAGGCGCGAGCGCAGAATGTGGCGGAGCAAATCGGTTTAAACGGAGTGTATGCGGAGCTTTTGCCGGAAGATAAACTGAATGTGGCAAGAGAACTGAAAGCGAAAGGGAAGCTTATGTATGCAGGAGACGGGATCAATGATGCGCCGGTATTGATGGAGGCGGACGTCGGGATCTCGATGGGCGGAGTCGGAAGCGATGCGGCGATCGAAGCGTCGGAAGTCGTACTGATGCGCGACGATTTATCGTTATTGCCGTTGGCTAAAAAGATTGCGCGCAGGACAAAGAGAATCGTCCTGCAAAACATAGTGCTCTCTATCGCAATCAAAGTCGTGGTGATGGCGTTGGGAATATGCAACCTCATTCCTCTGGGATTGGCAGTATTTGCGGATGTCGGGGTCATGATGCTGGCTGTATTGAATTCTTTCCGTACACGAATCGACTTTACAAAAAACAGGGCAGAATCTTCAGAATCGTCAGTTGCTTAAAAGCAGATTCTTTTCAAAGATTTTTTAACCAAAACAATATTTGACACTGAAAAAATCTGACCGATAATCCCGCGTTAAAATCGGTATTTCCGATTTATAAGAAAAAAATTTATGTGGAATGGCGGAGGCGCCTTGCCGACTGGCAGGGCGCCTCCGCTTTGGTTAATACTTCTATAAACGGATGAGTTTCGCTTACGATCTTGCCATTCTGTTTTACTAGCTTTTATTCTTTGGACGGAATGAAGGAATGTTTCTCTTTCGAAAAGGATAAAATGGAGCCCTTGTAACGAGTATTTATGACATTTTTTGAAAAATGTTAAAAAATCAGACTTATCTGATTGCGTTTGTTAAAGACTTGTGATAAAATAGAGATAAATTTATGTGGACAAGGCGCCTTGTCCATTTTTCCTTTTGA
>CASEWU010000037.1 GCA_949291725.1 uncultured Bacillota bacterium | reverse complement strand
CGGACGGAGCCGCCCCGCTTTTTCGCTCCGCAGGCGTTCCGCCATCGCAGCGCCCTCGCTCCGCAGACGCACCGCCATCGCGGCGCCCTCGCTCCGCAGGCGCTCCGCTCGCCTCTTTTATAGGCGACAAAATTTTTGATAAATACAAATTTATTACAAATTTATTACAAATTTTACAAGTGTATTATACAACTCTTTCGTACAATAGATAGGGTAGGATTGATTCACATAAGAAATAAGTTGTTGAGGAGAGAGTAAATGGACCTTCCGATGTGGTTGATGTTGGCAGGGGAGCCTGTGGCGATGGATTATGTATTGTCGGTGGTATCGTTACTGGCGGGGCTTGGCGCATTTTTGTTCGGGTTCAAAGTATTGTCGGACAATATAGAGAAGCTGGCGACGAACCGATTGCGCGGCTGGTTTGACAAGACGGGGAAGAGCCGTCTTGCGGGAGTCGGTATCGGGACGGCGGTAACGGCGATCATACAGAGTTCGTCGGCGACGACGGTCATGGTTGTCGGATTTGTGAACGCAGGGATCATGTCTTTGTTCCAGGCAACGACGGTGATCATGGGCGCGAACATCGGGACGACGATCACGGCGTACATTGCTTCGATGGCGGAGATCCCGCTCATAGAGTTTGTAACGGCGCTCACGTGTGTGGGCATTTTCATGAACATGCTGTGCAAGAGTGAAAAGACCAAGACGATCGGGCTGATGCTGACGGGGCTGGGACTTGTCTTTTTGGGTCTGGAATATATGTCGGGAGCGATGAGCACGTATCGCGACAGCACGGCGTTCAAAAGTTTCCTGACGACGGTGGACAATCCGTTCGTGTTGCTTCTGATCGGAGTGATATTTACGGCGATCGTGCAGTCGAGTTCGGCGGTAACGTCGCTGATCGTCGTGATGGTGATGCAGGGGCTTGTGATCGGAAACGGCGGGAACGATGTGTTGTTCTTGATTTTGGGAAGCAACATCGGAACGTGTATCACGGCGATTTTGTCGTCGATCGGGGCGAATACCAACGCGAAACGCGCGAGTCTGATCCACCTGATGTTTAACGTATTCGGGGCGGTGATCTTTACGGTCTTCCTGCTGTGCTGGCCGGGCTTTATGGACAGCACGCTGAACGCGTGGTTCCCGGGCCAGGCGGCGGCCGGGCTTCGGATCGCGCTGTTCCATACCTTCTTCAATGTGGTGTGCACGTGCATATTCCTTCCGATGACCAATTTATTTGTGAAGATCTCTTGCAAGATCATATCGGACAAGAAGGACAAGAGCCGTCCTGCGGGCGACGCGGTTCTTTTGGACGAGCGTTTCATACAGACGCCTGCGGTGGCGGTGAACCAGGCGAACAAGGCGGCGACGCGCATGGCGGAGCTTGCGATGCAGTCCTTAAAGACGGCGTTTGACGGATTTGTGGCAGGGGACGAGACGAAAAAGGAGCAGGTAGACGAGCTGAATGCGCGCGTATCGGACATGGAAAAGCGGATCGTGGCGTATCTGATCAAGATTTCTGCTTCCGATCTTTCGCTGAACGACGAGAGGCTGATCTCCTCTATCCATCACGCGACGAGCGACATTATCCGTATCAGCGAACTGGCGGACAATATCACCAAATATACGCGCAACTGCAAGCGCGACGGCATTGAATTCTCGCAGGGAGTCATCCGGAGTTTGCAGGATATGTACGCAAAAATTGAGGATCTGTACGGAAAAACGCTGGACGTATTCGATAAAAAAGATATCACGGCGATCAAGGCGGTGGACGCGGTGGAAGATACTGTCGATGCCGCGCGCAAAGAGATGATCAAGGACCATATCCGCAGACTGAACGAAGGAAAGTGCAAGCCTGCGTCCAGCAGCGTGTTCATCAACCTGGTCGGCAACCTCGAGCGTGCCGCCGACCACCTGACGTACGTCGCACACGCGTTCGACTGACGCGGCAAGCCGCACAGCGGCAAAACCTTGCGTTTTTTTGACAAAACAGCGGTTGTGTTCGCGCCTGTCGGCAAGCAAAATGCCGTTTCTTTGTAAAAATTTGTGCGGCGGCAAAGTAAATAAAAAAGGGGGCAATGCGATTTCAATCGCATTGCCCCCTCGTAAAATATACGAATTTCTGTAAGGCGCGGCAAATTCACAAGGCGCGGGCAAGCCGCAAAAGCATAACCTTGACAGAGTGCGGAAGGCGGCAATGACCGTACATTTTATAGAAAAGAGTCAAATAAAACGAAAAAAAGAAACGTTCTTGCCTTTTTGGGGAAAGTGTGCTATAATGCAGAAAAAAATAGCCTTGGCGCGAAGCGCCGCGGAACAGGAGAGGGCTGTGGAGAAGAAAGTATATCTTTTGGAAGACGACGCGAATATCGGAGAGCTGGTCAAATGCGCGTTGGAGATGTCGAATATACAGATCGAGTGTTATGAAACGGTGGCGTCTTTTATGGCGGCGGTGGAGAAGAGCGCGCCTGCGGCGGCGCTTTTGGACATCATGCTTCCGGACGGAAACGGGTTGGACGTACTGGCAAAATTGAAGCAAAAATACCCGTCGATGGGCGTGATCATGCTGTCGGCGCTGGGACAGGAGACGGACAAAGTGCGCGGGCTGAACCTGGGGGCGGACGATTATATCAGCAAGCCGTTCGGGGTATTGGAGCTGACGGCGCGTGTGAACGCACTGCTGCGAAGATCGGGCGGCACGGCGTCTCTGGTGCGCGGGAACCTGTCTTTGGACGAAGAGACGATGACGGCGACCCTGCGCGGGGTAAAACTGGAACTGAACAACAAAGAATTTAACCTTCTCAAATACCTGATGCAGAAGGAGGGGAAAGCGCTCACGCGTGAGAACATATTGAATGCGGTGTGGGGATATGACGAGGGCGAAACGCGTACGGTGGACAATCATGTGGCGCGGCTTCGCAAGTTGGGCATCGATTACATAGAGACGGTATTCGGTGTCGGATACAAATTTGTGTACAGGGAATAAAAAGTGCGGAAAAGGATCTTATTGGTAACGCTGCTGGTGTCGGTCGTGGGGATCGTGGTGCTGTCCATCCTGTATTCGGCAGTTTTTTACGATCAGTCGGTGGAAAAGACATACGCGCAGCTGAAAGTCTATATGAACGTGTATTCGGAGGAATTCCGTTCGGCGGAATATTCGGAGAGTACGGCGCAGGCGCTTTCGGAGCAACTTGAAGGGGCGCGGGTAACGTTTTTGCTGCGCGCCGGGACGGTGATCGCGGATACGGCGGCGGAAGGCGGACTGGAAAATCATTTCGAGCGGGAAGAAGTACAGGAAGCGCTCAGCGGCGGTGAAGGGTACGCGGTGCGGCAGAGTGCGACACTGCGGGAGAATCTGGTGTATTATTGCCGCGCGTTCGACGGAAGTTTTCGGTTGCAGGACGGAACGCAGGAAGAGGGTGCGCTTGTGCGCATTTCGGTGAAAGCGGATTCGGGCTTTGCGATATTTGCGGATGCGCTTCCGACGATGGTGTGGTTTCTGATCGTGGACATCATGTGCTGTCTGTTTGTGGCGTGGTTGGCGACGTCGTTCATTTTGCGGCCGGTGGAGAAGCTGACGCTGGAAGCGGCGCACGGAGGCGGAAAAGAAGTGCAGACGGAATACGCCGAGCTCAAACCGATCGCAAAGATGATGAACGACATGAATGCGGATCTTCACGAAAAAGTGGAGAAAATGAAGGAAGACAGCCGCATCGAAAAGCTGATTTTAAACAGCATGGAACACGGGATCGTGCTGTTTCGGGATGCTGCGGACGTAATTCTGATCAACCGCACGGCGAGACGGCTTTTGGATTATGAAAAAAACGAACCGGTTCCGTGTTTTGTAAACGATCGGGAGATCGCGTCGATTCTGGAGAGCGGCGAAAACGCGGCGGTTGTTCGCAAAATCGGCGGACGGTATTACAGTTTACGGTTCACGTTCAATGAAAAGATGCGTGTGCTTCTGATCACGGACGTTACCGAAACGACGCAGGCGGCGCAGTCGAAGAACGATTTTATTGCGAACGTAACGCATGAAATGAATACGCCGCTGACGAGCATCCGCGGATTTGCGGAACTGATCGCGGCGGGGGCGATGCCGCCCGAAAAGCTGGAAGGGGTGGCGAACACGATCATCAAACAGAGCGACCGCCTGGCGAACCTGATCCGAAGCATCATCAATTTTTCGGCGATCGATTCGGATGAGCTCCCCGATTACGAAGTGGATCTGTCCGAACTGGTGCATGAAGCGGTATCCTCGTTCGAGCCGAAGATCGCGCAGAAGGGTATCGCGCTGACGCTCAGCGCCGATGCGGGCGTAAAGGTGATGAGCAGGCGCGAACGGCTGTTGGAGATCGTCAACAACCTTGTGAGCAATGCGATCCGCTACAATAAGGAGAACGGCACGCTCGCGGTAACCCTGACGGGCGGCGAAACGCCGGTGCTGTGCGTTTCGGATACGGGCATCGGGCTTTCGGAAGAGGATAAGACGCGCATTTTCGACCGTTTCTATACGGTAGACAAATCGCACAACGGCGCGGGCGGCGGCTTCGGGCTGGGCCTTGCGATCGTGAAAAAACTCTGCCGCCGCGCAGGCTGGAAACTTTCGGTGGAGAGCGAATTGGGCAAAGGCACCGCGTTCCGCATCGAATTTTGCAGCGATCCCAACAAAAAAACTTCCTGAATCTGCGCTCTGCGTGCCTGTCCGCGCGCAAAGACAGTAGCGGATACGCGAAAACGGAAATAAAGGCGCAGCATAAACGCGGTTGATAGAAACGCAAGACGAAATGAAAGCGCAAGTGCAGTGCAAATGCGAATAAAGCTAAACGCAGTGATAGAAACGCGGACTAAAAGAAAGTGCAGATGATTGTAAACGCAAGATAAAAATCGGCGGAAAGCAAATATATTTGCGTTCCGCAGATTTGGTTATAGGAAAAGCCGAATGCCGGCGTCCGCCAATATTTGCGGACGCCGGCATTCGCTTTTCAGGATAAAATTCATGCAAGATAAATCATGTAAGATAAATCATGTAAATAATTTATGTAAATAAATATATG
>CASEWU010000036.1 GCA_949291725.1 uncultured Bacillota bacterium | reverse complement strand
ATCTGCACACCCTCCCCGAATTTCGCCTTCACGGCTTTCTCCGCGGAAAAGCCTTCCGGAATTGTCAGGGAAAAACCGTCCGTCCGCTTGGTCAGGGCAAATACTTCCGAATAGTCGTTTCTCTCTTCGTCCTCACCCGAAAAACGGTAGGTCTTTCCGTCCAGAACATAATCGAAATTGTTTTCGGGGTTTGCCGTCACTTTTACGGAATAGTTTATATCCCCTCCTTCCAGCGCGCGGACGGAAAAGTCATACGTCTGACCGGTGGAAAACGTCAGTTCCCTTTCCGTTCCGCCGAAAATGCGTTCCCCGCCCGTTTCCGCATAAAAACTCGCGCCGCTTCCCTTCATCGCCAGATACGCCGCGCCGCCCGCAAGCCCCAAAACAAGCAGCACGACGAGTATCCATGTCACGATCTTCCCGATTGCATCTACCGTTCCGCTTGCTTTCATCTCTTCTCCTCCCCGTCAGAAAATCAACTTGTCATCGCTCAGCGTTATATCCGTAGCGTTAATCACCAGCCCCGATACGTCAAACTCCACGTCTGTCGATGCCGTTTTGCTCTCCGAAATGACATCGCCGTAACTGTATGTATAGTTGATCGTGAGTGTGCCGTCTTTTGTCGTTTCGGGCGCTTTTGCCAACACGCTGTTGTTGTACGCCGATTTCAGCTGCGAAACCGTGGGCGCTCCCAAGCCCGGCGCGGCAAGCGGCACGACGGACGTCTTTGCGTTCATTGCCCTTGCGCCCGTCAGGCGGAAATTCGTGGCAATGACCTGATCCCCGTGCGTCAGTTCCGTGTCCACGATAAACGCGTCATACGGCGTGGTCAGCTTGAACGTCGTACCCGTAAAGGTAAAATCCCCTTCCGTACCCCGCAGCGTATACACCCGCGTCGTCGTGCTGTCCAGCGGCACCGATTTATTCACCGTCATCGTAAGCCCCGCAAGATTGTTCGACAACGTTCCGCCCGTCACCGTGAAATTCGAGGGCTGTATCGTGCCCGTTCCCCATACCGGCGTCGCCGTTACCGTATAACTCGTTTCCGTGCTTCCGAACGCGACGGACGCGGGGGACAGGGATACGTTCACGGAACTTATCCGCTTGACGTAGTCCACCGTCAGGCTCGCCGTAATGTCCGGATTGCTTTCCGACGTACAGGTTAAAGTAATCTGCGTCCCGAAGGCTTTCAGGCATTCGACCTTACAGGTCTTGCCGCCGTTCGACGGCGTAAGTCTTACCGATTCGTTGTCCGTTGACGTCCAGGCGTAAGTATCGTGCGCGTCTGCGGGCGTCGGCGTTACCGTGATTGTATATGCCGTTTCCGCGAGCGGGGACACTTCGTTTGCCGCATAATCCGCTTTTGAAATCACCGCGCCCGTGAGCCGGATGCCCTTGCCTTCGCATTCGCCTAAAACCATTCCGCCCGCGCCCGGTTCCGTCTGTACGGTTTTGCTTTCAAACGCGCCGAAACCTTTTGTCGCCCATGCGGCAATCCACACGCCGAACAGCATCAGCGCCGCCAGCGCAAAAGCTATAAATTTTATCGTCCTTTTCTTCTCCATTTTCGTTCTCCTTTTTCTTGAAAATTCCCCTGCCGCACCAAAATAAGCACGACAGGGTTTTGACTACCGCTTACCGCCTCATCTCAGCAGCATCTGCAGCATATCCTTATCCGACTTGCGGAACGGCTTGACCTTGCACTCGTAGACCGTACCGTCCTCATCCTCGGAATGTACCGCATAACTGTATCCTTTGGAAACTCTGCCCGTCTTTTCATCCTCGATCTCATAAGGCACGAGTATGAGTTCCGCTTCCTTTGCGCCCGCATAGACGATATCCAGCACCGTATAGCCCCCAAAATCGGGCGGCACGACCATCACGCGCACATCCACCCCGCGAATATTTCCGCGGATAAAATAGTTCTGATACGTTTTACCGTCCTTTTCATGCGGTTCGCGTTCCACAATAATTTTTCCGTTCATTGCTTACCTGCCTCCTTTATTTTTCTTTGCATTCTCAATTTTGTCCTTGATCTCCTTCCACGGTCTTTTCGACATCTGACCGGCTTCCCTTTTAGAAAAACCCGCGTCGCGCGCCTGACCGTATTTGAACATCCCGCCGTGATCTTTCTGGCATTGCAGATACCCGGAACGCATTCCCGCTTCGTACGGGGTGAGTTCCTGACCTTCCTTGTCGCCCCACTTATGCACTTTCGCCTTGCGTTCCTCCGCATACCCTTTCGCACGCTTTCCGGGAACACTCCATCTGCCGTCCCGATACTTGTTCGGCTTGGATTCCGATGAATTGCCGTTTGCCTTGTTCGGCATAAATTTTTTACCTCCAAAAATCAATTTGCCCGTATCGCCGATAGCGCAGCGTTGTTTGCCCGTGCTGCCGATAGCGCAGCAAAAATAAATATGAAATTGTAAATATCGGTAACGGATGCTTTCCTTCGGACCTATGTCCCGTGCGTTCTCTGTCGGTGAGCGGCCGCTCTTACGCTTCAAAGCACCGCAACGGTACGCCTCTTTTTCTTTCGCATCCGATTACGCCAAAATCAATCGATATACGTCCGAACGTACATCGCGGTCCTGATGCGCCTGCCGTTCAGATCAGCCCTGTCGGCAAACAACTCTTCAAATTCTCTGTCCCGCTTGGACGTACACAGAAAATAAGTATCGCGGCTGAAAAGATACGTTCCCAGCTCGTCGTCCCGCAATACGATCTCTTGCCGGACGATGTATTCCCGCGTCCTGTACACGTTCGTTGCATCAACCAGAAAATCCGGTATTTTCACAACTTGCATTGTCTTTCTCCTCCTTTGCAATTTCTTCCAGCAGATACTGATGTAACTGCCTGTTGACGTTTTTGATATGCCCTTCCGTCACGCCCCATTCCTGCGCGGCGGCTCGCTGCGTCTTGCCCTCTATATACAGCGCGCAAAAGAGCGCATATAATTTAGGCGACGCACGACTCATATACGCCCCGTATTTCTCCGTCTTTTTCACTACGGTATTTTTGAAACCCGTGTCCTCCGCTCTGTCGAACATCGGTTTATGCGTATAGTAATAACGAATGTCCGTCAGATCCGCCCTGATTTCCCGCTTTGTCATTTTGCGCCCTCCTTCTTTACCGGCAAACCGAATTTTTTGATGATGTTTTCCATCAGTACCTTGTCCTCGCCCGAAAACATTCCGCCGACCCGTTCCAAAAAACTCCGTTCCGGTTCCGACAGATACTTCTCATCCAACCTGTACCCGTCCATGACGTGAATACCGCCTCGTGCCCTTGGTGGTATAAATCGGGTAACTCTGCGAAAGCCGCACAACGTCATATTCAATTGTGCGTTTGCTCACGCCGAACTCGAAAGCGAGATTCTCTCTCGTTTCGTGCCGTCTGGCACATAACGCTTCCAAGATCGCGCGGCGCCTCTCCTCCGCCGTCAACCCGATTTCCTCCTCTGTTTGCTTTCTGCGCCTATTCTACAAGGTCAACTCGCAAGCTTTTTGCGACTTGCAAAAAATTTTTTGGCTTTTTTCAAAAATTTTTTTATTCTCCCCGAAACGCAAAAAAGCCCCGACAAACAAGACCGCCTGTTACGGTGATCTGTTTGTCGGGGCCTCTCGGTTGTCCGGTTTAACTCGCCGACTGCTTCCGGAATGGACCTGTAACGGGATTTATCCTTGCGATGCTCTTTCAACCGCGACCCGAAACGTCGTTATTCCTTATAAAATTGTGTTAATCATCGTCCGTAAATCCTTCTCCCGGCGGCGCATATGTATCGCACCGCTCGCATCTCCGGCTGATCCGCCAACTGACGGACTTCGCTCCGCATTTCGGGCATATGACCTTTACATATCCCTCCGCATTCCTGTATCCCGCCGTTTTCGTTCCGCAATTCCGGCAGCGCCGGATTACGCTTCCCATCCGCTTCCCATATCTTCGCCCCCTCTCTTCTTTCGACCCGATTATTATATCATAAGCAAACATATGTTTGCGATTTCTTCACCGTCCTTTTATGAGCGGTAACAAAAAAAATTTCGGATACGGTTACCCATACCCGATCGGCTTAATATTCCGCTTTGATCTTCGCGACAAATTCACGGAACTTTTCAACGGCTTCCTCCGGAGCCTGCAATCGTATCTTGCCCAAAGAGCCGATTATCCAACGGAAAAACGCGGGGCTGATCTGTACTTTCGCACGAAAATGAAGGTTCCCCTCCTCATCGGGATGCAACGTTACCCCTGTCCCGAATTTATCGAAAACTTCTTCCGACAGCGACGGATCGATGACGAATTCCGCTTCCGTCAGCGCTCCGACGTACATGGAAAACTCCTGACGGCGATAGGTATGCGGATTAAACTCCTTATACTCGCTTCGTTCGACAATATTCTCTTCTTCGATTTTCAGTCCGTCCATCCGATCCAAACGATAATTCGCCGTCCCCTCGTGCCAGTCGTCGTAGCAGACGAGATAATAATTGTCCCGCTCACAGATTAAAACAATCGGATTGACGACATATCTCTCTCCGTCACGGCGATAGACTTTGTTTTTGGCGTAGTCCAGCGTAAAATATCGGAACGATACTTTCTTCCCACTTTCTATTGCCCGTTCAATCCCGTCTATATTATAGAAAATACTCATATTGTTCTTCTTGGCGGTATCAAAACAGATCATCTGTCTGCCGAGCAGCTCCGCACGATGTTTCCCCGCCAATCCCGCAAGGCGCCTTGCCAGATCTTCCGTGTGGGCTTCCGGAATAAAGTTCGCCGCCTGTACCGCGTCGATCAGAACCCGCAATTCCGCCGTGTCAAACCGGCGATACGCCACATAATAGTAATAGCTTTTCTTTTTATACGACAAAACCTCAAAACCATACTCATTCAACAGCGATATATCTCTCGGTAAAACCCTGGGTGCGGCTTCTATGCCTTTCTCGCGCAGTTTCTCTACCAGCTCTTCCGTACTGAGCGGATGTTCTTCATCCGTTTCCCGCTGTAATATATCATATAACATCAGCAATTTTATCTTTTGCCCCGCATTCTTCGGCATTCATTTTTCCTCCGTTTTTCCAAATTCCGATTATATATCACCGCAATTCTGCCTTTTCAATCGAAACACATCAAAGGTCCCTTTTTCTCCGAAATTTTGTCTTTTCGGGGCCGCTATGGTAGCATAGTCCTCGCAAAAGTAAACGGTCGCAAAATTGTCGCCGAAAACTTCCATATTCCTTTCTTTTACCGGACAGGTTCTCCCTGTCCGGCTTTTTCTTTATACAAATTCCTCCATACCATGTACGCAACGATTTTGGCTTTTCCCGTTGACTTCCGCATATCGCATTTGCAACAGACCGCTTCTCACCGTCCTATGCCCCCCCGCTTCTTGCCCGAAAAGGGCAAAATCAAATTTCGGAGGTTTTTGTCATGGAAATGCTGGTAACAAAATTCTCGAAAGGGAAATACGCGAATGAATCGGAATTGTTTTCCGAACCCATCTCGGAAGGCAACGTCAAGCTCATGGGCGAGATGATCGCTTTGCAGGCTTTGCGTACCATTAAAAAGTTCGATATGAGGGTGGCTGACAAATGCTATATCGGGCTCATCAAAGACCTGCACCACATGAACGAGGTCGGATATATCGTATCAGACGGCTATGACGTAGCCCAGACCGCCATCTGCT
>CASEWU010000035.1 GCA_949291725.1 uncultured Bacillota bacterium | reverse complement strand
TTGTTTTTTTTCTTTGCGGGGGGCGCTATTTTTATATTTTACTAAAATCGCCCCCCCGCCCTCCCCGTTTTTTCAAAAAAACTGATTTCGGCGGGAAACTCTCTTCCCAAAGCATCTGCCTTCCCCAGAGTCTTGCTGCTTTGAAAGCAAACTTTTCCGCGCCTTTCCGTGCGCTTTGCGCCATAAAAAAGCCCCATCCGCACGTATCTGTGAAATATTTCTGTCGGTAAATTGATCGGCACCATTCAATATTTAAGCGAAATTCAGGCCGGTCCGTTTAATATTAGGCGCAAAATCGGGCGGAACGGCTCAGCCGTTCCGCCCGATAGGAGGAAGAATGATTTATTTTTCGTCGAGATCGAGATACGTTACGGGATCAATGCTTTCGTTGTTTTCAAAAACTCCGAAATGAAGATGCGGGCCTTCATTGTACTCGTTGCCCATCGTATCCGCCGCGGCAGATACCGTCCCGATCACAGTGCCCTGGCTGACCGTATCGCCGACTTTCAGAGAGGAAGATACATCGATCGACGCATACTCCGTCTTCAGTCCGTTACCGTGATCGATGACGACTTTTCCGCCTTCCAAAAGCGTATCCGTGATGCTTTCTACCTTTCCGGCATATGCGGACGTAACCGTTGTCCCCGCATCGGCTTTAAAATCGACGCCCTGGTGCAGATTGTAGCGGTTCAGCGTGGAATTGAACCAGAAAGTATAGGTCGTTGCCACGGTTCCGCCGGAAACAGGCATCGAGAACACTACTTCCGTGTCGCTGGGCTCGTCCGGTTCGTCCGTATCGTCCACATCTTCATCACCGTCATCGGGATCATCCGGCTGTTCCAGTCCCGGATCCAACGTGTCATCAACAGGAGAACCCTGTGTTGCAAATACGACAGTCAGCACGATCGCCGCCGCCACGATCAGGGCGCACGCCGATACGAGCACATAGTAAAGATTCCTGCGTTTGATTTTTACGGGCGACGATTCGCCCTGCTTCTTTTCTTGCATGATTGCCTCCGAAATAATTTTGATAGTTGAATTTTTGACTCTTTTCCGATCTTTATACATCGTTTGCAGAAAATTTCTGAAAAAATTTTTTTATTTTTTATCAATATCCTCCGAAAATAAGAGGTGAACCGATATTGGCGGACGTTCCGCGCACCGCAATATGCAGATTGATACGTTTTCCTTCCAAATCGACCCCGCCGCCCAAACACGGCGAATAATAATAGTAATCCGTTACATCCTGAACGGTGCGCACGATCATCAGCTCCGCGCGATACTTTTCCGCCTGTGCAAACGCGTCCTCCGCGCTTTCATACCGCGCGCTTTCGCCTGTCAGAGAAGCTATGCTCCATTTCACGGCAAGCGCTTCGGATGCGTCTGCCAATATGATCTGCGCCTGCGAACTTTCACTCTGCGCATAAAAAGTATAGCTCTGCGCCCCGTCAAACAATAAACCTTTGTCCATAAGCTGCGGCACGGCCAGCAAAACCAGCGATAATGCCAGAGCCCCCATCACCGTAAACCATCTTCCCCGCATTACACGATCTCCTTTTTCTCTGCAGAGCTCCATATGATCCTCTGCCCTCATCCGTTTTTACGACTACTGCGCCCGATTTTCTTTTTGTTCCCGACGCAATTTTTTTACGGAAAAGTTATTGCCAGTTTTTTTCGGATTATACATTTTCCGAACCTACGATTTTCGCATTAGCTGTTTTTTTCATAAAAACTGCCCGCAAACGATTTTTGTCGGCAGATTTTACGGCTTACATTGCCGCAGTCCGACAATGCAAACTATTTGCTCAAACTTTTCCGGATTTTGCAATGCAATCATTCATTCGGTGCAACGGCTGTTTGCACCCTATGAAATTTTGATCTGTATGCAAAAAAGCCGCGGGAAGCAAAAATATTTGCTTCCCGCGGCTTATATTGTCTGCATTCAGATAAACGGAGGCAGACTTTGTCTGCCTCCGCAAAAAATTTTTCTTCTTTTATATACAACTATATAAAACGGATCATTGTTTTCCTTTTTTCCCGAGAGGGATATGCGCGCACGCGTTGACGGAAAGATCGGCAAAATCGTGTGCTCTGTAACGGATGAGTCCTTCCGACGCGATCATTGCCGCATTATCGGTGCAATATTTCTTTTCCGGCAATACTGCATGAAATCCGTTTTTCTCACAGAGCTGAATAAGTTTCGCGCGCAGATAACCGTTGGCGATCACGCCGCCGCCTGCGGCGATGGTCTTGCACCCGTATTCTTTTGCCGCCGCAACGGCACGCTCGGCAAGAACATCGCAAGCCGCACACTGAAACGATGCCGCCACATCCGCACGGTTGTACGCTTCCCCTTTCTGCTCCTTCGTATGGCAATAATTAATGACTGCCGTTTTGAGTCCGCTGTATGAAAAATCGTATCCGTTTCCCTTGAACATTTTCGGAAATGCAATGCTCGGCCTCCCCTGCGCTGCAAGTTTTTCAATATTCGGCCCGCCCGGGTAAGGAAGCCCCAATACGCGCGCCGCCTTGTCAAACGCTTCGCCTGCCGCATCGTCGCGCGTCGAACCTAGGATCTCAAAATCGGTAAAACTTTTTGTGTATAAAACAGCCGTATGCCCGCCGCTCGCAAGAAGGGTGATAAAGGGCGGTTCCAGCAAAGGATCCGTCAGATACGCCGCCGCCATATGTCCGCGGATATGATTGACCGCCAAAAGCGGTATATTCAACGAATATGCAAATGATTTTGCAAACGACAACCCGACCAACAAAGCGCCCAAAAGCCCCGCGCCGTAAGTTACGGCAACCGCATCCAGTTCTTCTTTTCTTACGTTCGCTTCTTCCAGCGCCGAACGTACTGCCGTACTGATCGCGTCCGTATGCGCACGCGAAGCGATCTCCGGCACAACGCCGCCGTATTTTGCCTGCTCTGCCGCCGAAGATAAGATCACGCTGGACAAAAGATGTCTGCCGCGCACCACGGCGGCAGCCGTTTCATCGCAAGAACTTTCTATGCCGAGAATCAGCGGCTCATCCTTACATATTAAACCGGAAAAACGTTCACTGTAATCCATAAAAAACCTTCTTTCCTTTTCCGCACATATGTGCGGCCGCTCATCCATTCCATTACTGCGCAAGCGAAAGCGTTATTTTCCTGCCATGCGTCAGTATGCATATGTTTTGCCCTGAATTTATGCCGACGCAGGCTTATTTTTTGACTGATTTTCCTTTTTTCGGGAATTTATTTTTGGGAAGACGGTCATAAACCGCTACCCTGTCGCTGTCTTGAAAAATTTCGTCAAAAGCCGGTTTATACAGCGCGGCGATCGCTTCGGAAATATATACCTTTCCGGAAAATCCCGATTTGAAAAGCTCTTCCAAAAACCCGAAATCCAGCACCGCGTCCGTAATCTTTTCCTTGCGGAACGTGATCCCCGTCGCCGTACGCGTATCGCATACATCCAGCTCGTTTTCATCCACCGAACGGAGCAATACCATCGCCGGAATATAAACTTCCCCGCTCTCTGTCGTAAATTTTGCAGGCAAAAACCCTTTTCCGCGGCGATACTCGTCATAAATGCACACCACGACAGCTCCGATTTTGCCGACATCTTCTTTAAATGGCAGTCCTGCCTTTTTATAATGCAGGACGTCCTCACTTAAACCGTACTTTTCAAACAGCACAAACTGCGGCAGAACCGCCAGCAAGACACCGAATATTATGCACACTGCGGCAAGCGCCAAGATCTTTGTCCAGAAAATGGCGAGAATCCCCAATACCACAAAAATGCCGCCCAGCACCAAAAAGAAAATACTGTTCGGTTTTCTGCGGTACGTCTTGAAATATTTTTTCATTTCCCTTTTCTCCTAGGCAAAATCTGCACCGTAACCTGAGCGCCGTCCAAGCCGCCGCCGAACGTTCCTGACCCGATCACCCCTGCAGTTTTAAAAGTCATCCGTCGTTTCACACCGATCGTCCGTGCCCTTTTAAAAACTGTTCCTGCCGCTTTAAAACGAAAAGGGCGTTCCCGCCCTTTTTCTTTTCACAGCTTCCCGCGGCTTATTTTCAAGAAATTTGCCGCCGGTTATACTAAGTTTTTACAACATCCCACACGACCGTCAGCAGAAAGACATCAGCTCTTTTTCAGATAATCGATGATAAAGGGCTGAATATCGCCGTCCATGACCGCCTGAATATTGCCCGTTTCATACCCTGTGCGGTGATCTTTGACCAGCGTATACGGGCAGAATACATAACTGCGGATCTGGCTGCCCCACTCGATTTTCTTGATTTCGCCCTTAATGCTCTGTTCGTTGGCAATGCGTTCGCTCTCTTTCAGCTCAATGAGCTTACTGCGGAGCATTTTCATCGCCATTTCACGGTTCTGGATCTGCGAACGCTCGTTCTGGCAAGATACCACGATACCCGTCGGTATATGCTGGATACGGATCGCCGATTCCGTTTTATTAATGTGCTGACCGCCCGCACCGGAAGAACGGAACGTCGTAACTTTTAAATCTTCGCTTCGGATCTCCACATCCCCGTCGTCATCGATCTCCGGCATCACTTCCAGCGACGCAAAGGACGTATGCCTGCGCTTGTTCGCGTCGAACGGCGATATACGCACCAGTCTGTGCACACCCTTTTCCGCTTTCAGATACCCGTACGCATTTTCGCCTTCGATCTTGAAATCTACGCTCTTGATGCCCGCTTCATCGCCGTCGAGACGATCCAGTTCCGTTACCTTAAATCCGTTGCGTTCTGCATAGCGCGTATACATGCGGTACAGCATGGATACCCAATCGCAGCTCTCCGTGCCGCCCGCTCCCGAATGCAACGTCAAAAGTGCGTTGTTTGCATCGTATTTCCCGCGCAAAAGCGTGCGGATACGCATTTCTTCCAGGTCTTCTTCCACTGTATGAAGAAGAGAATCAAGTTCCGGCACAAGCTCTTCTTCTTCCGTCTCTTCGATCAGATCAATGACCGAATTCACTTCTTCCAACGCTTTTTTGCCTTTTTCATAGGCATTGATCCGGCTCTCCACCGAAGAAATTTCCCTGCCGAGTTTGGTGGATTTTTCAAGATCCTGCCAGACTTCCGGCTTCTCCTGCTCCGCTTTCAGTTCGGCAAGTTTTTTTACAAGTATATCGATATCCAGCGCCTCTTTCGTTTCCTGCAATGTATCCGAAAGCGCTTTCGCACGCAATCTGTAATCGTCCGCTTTAAACATATACACCTCATCCTTTATCTTGTCGATTATACCATATATCGGAAGAATTTGTCAATCATTGTCGCCTTCCGCCCGCTTATCTGCCGCCGAAAGATGAGAAATTCCGTCGAAAAATTTCCCGAAATTTTAACAGCGCCTCGCATATCGGCACGTTCCTTGGCGAATGTGCAAAAACATACGACCCTCAGGACGAAAAAATCGCCGCAGCAGGCTTTCCCGCTGCGGCAGTTTTTTTCGGCGATCCGCCTTACAGATCCCATCAATTGAAAAACTTTTACAAATCACAAAAAATTGAATACGCGAAGTAAAGACGCATCATTTTTTTGTATATCCTGTCCGATACCCTTGATTGGTTTTGGGGCGAAGATCGTTCGGGAAATATGCATCCGTTTTAAGATCGAGGACGATCTCCTGCAGTTTATTTACAATGAAATAACAGTTTTCAAGATCGTAAAGCACGGCCGCGCTCTCTTTTCCCTTGATATAAATATCGCCGACTTTACAAATTCTGTCGATCAGTCCGACTTTCAGATTCACCGACGTAATATCGGCGTAATAAATGTTTTTAAAATCAATGCCGACAATTCCGGATTTTACAATGATCCTTTTATCGGTAAACGCGTATTCCAGATTCTTATGCTGGCGGTTCGCCGTAACCACGTGCGATATCCAGATCCATACCGGCAACAAATGAAAAAGAAAAAACACGCACATACCGATAATGAGCGGAATCGGAAGTTCGGGCCCCATACTACATAAAATCGCTATAAATCCGCCGTCAAACAGAAGCCAAATCAGAGCGATCGGAAGCATTTTCAAAATTTTATTGAGAATAAACGCCGACTTTTTCGGCTTTCCGCGCCATAAGATCTGCTCCCCTTCCGCCAGGATGCAATCGATCTCCCGATAATCTTTGCTTTCGTCAATTTTGAAAAAATTTTCATTCAGTCCGGACATATTCTTCATCCTTTACATTGGCGCATGAGCATTTCCGATGCACATGCGCCGTGAAAATACATGACTATTTTATCATCGATCGTTCCGAATGTCAATTACATTTTTAAAAAGCGCCCCCAATCGGGAGCGCTTTTCGCATGGCGTTATCTGCAATTATACATTTTTTCCGCAGCAGTTCTTGTATTTTTTGCCGCTGCCGCAGGGGCAGGGATCGTTTCGGCCCGGAGTCTTTTGCGTATGCATGGCAGGCTTGGAAGCGCCTTCGGGCGAATTTGTCGTAAGCTGCTGGTTTTCCGTAACGGCTTTGGGCGCCTCGATGGGCTGAACCATCGGACGGCTGACTTCGATGCGAACTTTCAAAAGCATTGCGATCGTATTGCTGCGGATGCGTTCGGTCATTTCGTCGAACATCTCATAGCCTTCCTGCTTATAGGCGATGACAGGGTCGACGTTGCCGTAAGCGCGCAGGCCGATACCTTTGCGCAACTGATCCATCGCATCGATCTGATCGATCCAGTTTCTGTCCACGTTCATCAAAAGGAATCTGCGTTCCACGTCCGAATAATCGATGCCGAGTTCTTCTTTCACGTCGACGATCTTCTGCTCGTAAGCTTTTTCGGTTGCTTTTGTGATCTTATCGAGTGCCGTATCCACGTCCCAACGATTGAGTTTTTCCTGGGTAATGAAATTGCTCCCTTCAGGCAGCAGACGGTTTTCCAGTGCACGGTTGAGTACGGCAGCATCCCATTTTTCGGGCATTTCGTCGATGTTGACCGCTTCGGATACGACTTTGCGCACAAAATCGGGGATAAACTTGACGACCTGTCCGTGAACGTCTTCGCCCTTGAGAACTTTCATGCGTTCCGCATACATGACTTCACGCTGTTTATTCATGACGTCGTCGTACTGCAAGACATTTTTACGGATACCGAAGTTCCTGCCCTCGATCGCCTTCTGCGCATTCTCAATGCCGCGCGAAAGCATACGCGACTGCAAGCAGGTATCTTCGTCCTTACAGAACACGCTGTAGATCTTTTTCAGACGGTCGCCGCCGAAACGTTTGATGAGATCGTCTTCCAGCGAGATGAAGAAAATGGATTCGCCCGGGTCGCCCTGACGTCCGCTACGTCCGCGCAGCTGGTTGTCGATACGCCTGGATTCATGGCGCTCGGTACCCAGAATGCACAGGCCGCCCGCCTTGACCACTTCTACTTTTTCCGCGTCCGTTTCCGCCTTGTATTTGGCATACAGTTCATCGTACATGGCGCGGTACTTTTTACGCTGTTCTTCCGCTTCGCCCTCCAGTTCCGCATACGACGTCGCAAGCTCGATCATTTCATGTTCCACGCCCTCTTCACGCATGCGCTTCTTAGCGAGGTATTCGGGGTTGCCGCCGAGCAGGATATCCGTACCGCGGCCGGCCATGTTCGTTGCGATCGTTACCGCGCCCAGACGTCCCGCCTGCGCCACGATCTCCGCTTCGCGTTCATGGTTTTTCGCGTTCAAAATATTGTGCTTGATGCCGTTTTTGCGCAGCATCTTTGCGATCTCTTCACTCTTTTCGACCGTCGCCGTACCGATCAGGATCGGCTGGCCCTTTTCATGCCGTTCGGTGATCTCTTTCAGGAGCGCGCGTTTCTTTCCGTCCACCGTGGCATAAACCGCATCCGGCATATCCTTACGGATCACGGGACGGTTGGTCGGGATCTCCAGAACGTCCAGCGAATAAATGGTACGGAATTCACCTTCTTCCGTCTTCGCCGTACCGGTCATGCCCGACAGCTTTTTGTAAAGGCGGAAGAAATTCTGGAAGGTGATCGTCGCATACGTCTTGTTCTCGTTGCGGACTTTCACGCCTTCCTTTGCTTCGATCGCCTGATGCAGGCCGTCCGAATAGCGGCGCCCGATCATCAGTCGGCCGGTAAACTCATCGACGATGATGACTTCGTCGTCGTTCACGATGTAATCTTCGTCGCGATGGAACAGCTTGTGCGCCTTGAGCGCCTGCTGAATATGATGGTTGAGCGACGCGTTTTCAATGTCGCCCAGGTTTTCGATATTGAAGAAGCGTTCCGCTTTCGCCGCGCCCTTTTCCGTGATCTGCACGGTGCGGTCTTTGCGGTCGATCACATAGTCCCAATCGCCGTACTTCGCGCCTTTGGCAATGTCGTCGTAATCGCCGTACTTGGATTCCTCTTCCGGCTCTTCCTCTTCTTCGGCTGCCTTTTTGCGCTTCTTTTTGGAATCCTTGTCCTCTTCACCCTGCGCGCCCTCGTCGTCGAAACCGCCTTCGAGCGTGCGCACAAATTTATCCACGCGCTCATACAGTTCGCTGGATTTGTCGCCTTTACCGGAAATAATGAGCGGCGTTCTCGCTTCATCGATAAGGATGGAGTCCACTTCATCGACGATCGCGAAATCCAGATCGCGCTGTACCATACGTTTAAGATCCGTTTTCAGATTATCGCGCAGATAATCGAAACCGAGCTCGTTGTTGGTCGCATAGGTGATGTCGCAGTTGTAAGCGACCTGCTTCTGCGCGTCGTCCATACCCGGCACGACAACGCCGACCGTAAGGCCCAAGAACTTATGAACTTTTCCCATCCATTCCGCGTCGCGCTTTGCCAGATAATCGTTGACCGTTACGATATGCACGCCCTTTCCTGCCAATGCGTTGAGGTAAGCAGGAAGCGTTGCGACCAGCGTTTTACCTTCACCAGTCTTCATTTCTGCGATACGGCCCTGGTGCAGACAGATACCGCCGATGATCTGGACATGATAATGTTTGAGTTTGAGAACGCGCCAAGCCGCTTCGCGCACGACGGCGAACGCATCGTACAGAATATCGTCCAGCGTTTCGCCCGCTTTCAGGCGATCTTTGAGCACATTCGTCTGACTGCGAAGCTGCGCGTCGGACATCGCCGCATACTTTTGTTCAAGTGCTTCGACGCAGCTCGCCATTTTGTCCAGTTTTTTCAGACTGCGACGCCCGTCGCTGTTGAATATATAGTTTATAAGTCCCATAAACTGCTCCCCTGCGCCGCGGTGCGGAATGCGCCGCGGCTATAAAATATCTTAAAACAACCGGTGATCCGCGCAAAAATCGCGATACCACCGCACATTGTTTTTATTTTACACTATTTTCCCAAAAATGTAAAAGATTTTTGAACGGCTTTTGACAATTTGGGTCATTTTTACGCTATTTTTCACTTTTCTGATTTTCACAGATTCTGATTTCGTTCCGGCACGCTTGCGATCGTGAGTACATGCACGCAGAGCGCTCCCGCGCGTAAAATGGCTTTTGCGGCCGCAGAAGCCGTAGCACCCGTCGTCAACACGTCGTCTATAAGCACGATGATTTTGCCGCGGCACGCCGACCGTTCGTGCACGCGGAAACTTCCGCGCAGATTTTTTGCCCGTTCTGCGGCGGATAATTCTTTCTGTTCCGCCGTTTCGCGCGTTTTGATGAGAAGTTCCTTTTCCAACGGGATCCCGCACCTTTGAGACAATATATTTGCCAAAAGTTCCGCCTGATTATATCCGCGCGCCTTAACTGCCCGCGGCGTCATCGGCACAAAGGCGAGCATATCCACATCCCGAAACTGCGAAAGAAGGATCGGGAACATTCTGTCCGCAAACGCTTCCGCAAGGTACTTTTCACCCGTCTTGAACTCCTTGATGAGCCGTACTATTTCGCCGCTGTACACGAATGCGCTGCGCGCGGAAGTAAAATCGGGCATGTGCGCTTTGCATTCCGGGCACACAGGATAATCGTCCGCGATCGCCCTGCCGCACTTATCGCAGATATACCCCGCATTGAACGGAAGGGAATCCAGGCACCGTTCGCAAAAATATTTATCCGAAAACAATTCCGCTCCGCAGCACACGCAAGCCAAGTTCTCCCCGGACACGAGCCGCACGGCCCGCTTTGCCATATCCGCAATCAACCCTTTCATCTTCATTCATCGTCCCTCTTTGTACGCAAAAAGGGCGTATGCCGCCCTTTTTTACTGCGCCAAAGCGCAAATAAGATCATAAGTATTTTGCCAGCTTTTCAGCCATATCCGTCTTTTCCCAAGGGAATTCGTCCCTGCCGAAATGCCCGTATGCCGCCGTCTTTTT
>CASEWU010000034.1 GCA_949291725.1 uncultured Bacillota bacterium | reverse complement strand
TAAAATGCCGTCAAAATTATAAAAACATACAAACATAAGCCGACCCACAAAAAACTTCTGCAAAAGGAACCGAGTCCTTTAAAAAAATCGGCGCGCGCTTGATCCGATGTGCTCTTATCTCTTAAAAAACGAATAAAGCACATCACGATTTTTACCGCAAAAATTACCGAAGCACAAGCCAAAAGCAATAAGAAAATAAAGATAAACAGCGCGGCAACGTCCATACCGAACATTTCCGACCGATCAGTACGGAGCGCGATGCCTTTCATCCCGAAAAAGAGACAGGCAACGCATGCTCCTGAAAATAATATTGCACTGACAGCGGCCGCCTTGACGGCGTTTTGTTCATTTTTCCCTATTTTTAATTTGTCAGATTTTTGCCAGGGCCTGTTCGATATCAGCAATGATATCTTCCGGATTTTCGATACCGACCGACAGACGTACCAAATTTTCGGGAACTCCTGCCTGCTCCAATTCTTCTTTCGAAAGCTGACGATGGGTCGTGGAAGCGGGATGCAGAACACAGCTGCGCACATCGGCAACGTGCGTTTCCTGCGTGATCAGTTTCAGTGCTTCCATAAATTTAGCCGCCTTCTTGACGTCGCCCTTAATACCGAAACTCAGCATGCCGCCCTGCCCGTCCGGCAGATATTTTTCGGCAAGTTTATGGTATTTGTTATCGGGCAAGGACGCATGCCATACCCAATCGATTTTCGGATGTTTTGCAAGATATGCCGCCACTTTTTTCGCATTCGACGCATGGCGCTCCATGCGCAATGCGAGCGTATCACATCCGAGCCAGCTTAAAAACGCATTCTGAGGACTCATGATCGCACCCATATCGCGGATCATCTGAACGCGGCATTTCGTTGCAAACTGCGCCGCCGGCAAATCGGCATACACGAGCCCGTGATAACTTTCGTCCGGAATATTAAAGGATGCATAACGGGAATTTCCTTTAAAATTGAAATTTCCGCCATCAACGATCACCCCGCCGAGCGCTGCGGCATGGCCGTCCAGATACTTCGACGAAGAATGGATGATAATGTTCGCTCCCCATTCGAACGGGCGGCAAAAAATCGGCGTTGCAAGCGTATTGTCTACCGCAAACAGAACGGCGTATTTTTTTGCGATCGCCGCAATTTTATCGAAATCCAAAATCTTGATGGACGGATTCGCCACCGTTTCCGTAAAGATGAGTTTGGTCTTGTCATCGATCAGTTTTTCGATCTCTTCCGCCGGAGCGTCAGGATCAAAGAAACGAGTCTCGATGCCGAGTTTGGGCAGCGTTACCGCAAACAAATTGAACGTACCGCCGTAAATCGCGGATGACGAAACAATATTATCCCCTGCGCCGCAGGTGGTAAATGCCATCATCGTAGCGGCGGACATTCCCGAAGCGCAGCCGATCGCCGCAACACCGCCTTCCAATTCGGTAACTTTGCCTTCAAACGCCGCTACCGTCGGGTTGGCAAGGCGCGTATAAAAATATCCGTCCGCCTTCAGGTCAAACAGATCCGCCATGCTCTGGGTACTGTCATAAAAATACGTGGTGCTCTGGGAAATGGGAGGGATTCTCGATTCACCCGACTTCGGACGGTAACCTCCCTGTACGCAAATTGTATCTCTTTTATAAGCCATGATTGTGTTTCTCCTTTTCTTTCATTCGGTTACGCTCATGAAAAATCTTTGATCCTTCTTTCCGTGTCGCGTTTAAGATCTTTTTCTTTTAAAGACTGCTTTTTATCGTATGTGTGTTTGCCGCGGCAAAGCGCAACTTCCGCTTTGACCAGCGAATCCTTGAAATAAATTTTCAGCGGCACAAGCGTATATCCTTTCTCGTTGACCTTACCGACGATCTTGGCAATCTCGGATTTATGCAAAAGCAATCTGCGATCGCGCCGCGAATCGCGGGTATTGAACGCGCCGCTTTTGTCGTAAACCGCAATGTGCATATTTTTCAGGGTAACTTCCCCTTTCCGCACAAAACAAAAACTGTCGTTCAAATTGCAGTTGTTTTTCCGGATAGATTTAACTTCGCTGCCTTCCAAAACGATCCCCGCCTCAAATTTATCTTCGATAAAATATTCAAATCCGGCCGATTTATTGACCGCTACAATTTTCATACCTCTCCCCTTTCCGACGCAAGCAAGCCGTAAACCGCCGCATCGTAAAACTGTCCGTTTTTAAAGACGCTCTGCCGCAAAACGCCTTCCTTGCGAAACCCGCACTTTTCCAGAACACGGCAGGACGCAGCATTCGGAACAAATACGACCGCTTCGATGCGGTTGACGTCTGTCGATGAAAAAATTTCTCTGCAGAACAAACCCACCGCCGCCGTCATAATGCCTCTGCTCCAAAAATCCGGCGCGAGCCCGTAGCCCAGATCGGCACAAAACCGCATCGCTCCGCACTTTTGAACCGCACTGATACCGCCGATCACCTTTCCGTCTGAAATAATTGCCCGATGATACGCCCCTTCCGAGAGTGCATTCGCAATAAACTGTTCTGCATTTTGCAATGTGTAAGGATGCGGAAAGCCATCGTTCAGCCAACGGACGATCCTCACGTCGTTCGCACTTTCGGCAAGTGAATTTGCGAAGGACGTCTCCCAGTTTTTCAATTCAAACTGCATAAAGCACCTTCCTGTATGACCGCCTGCCGATTTTATTATAGCACAGATTTATGGAAAATAACAGGCTTTCTCTGAATTTTTTTGCCTCGGCTAAAATTCGCCTTTTTCTGCAAGAGTAAATTCCACGCGGCGCGTCCCGATATTGCACGCTGCCACTTTGATCGCGCATTTATCCCCGATTTTGTAAGAATTGCGCGATCCCTTCAACAAATACCGCTCCTCGACGAACGTATAATCATCGCGCGGAAGATTTTCGATTTGAACCAGCCCCTCTACCGTATTGGGAAGCTCCACAAAAATGCCGAATGCCGTTACGCCTGAAACAACGCCTTCGAAATCTTCTCCCAAATGCGAGCGCATGTACCACGTTTTGTATAGTTCATCGACAGCCCGTTCCGCTTCGTCCGCTCGTCGCTCGCTTGCGGAACAGCTGTTGGAAGCAATGTTTACAAAATTCTTATATCCTTGCTCCGCTTCGCCTGCCTGTCCGTCCAGGATCAGTTTGACGATCCTGTGCACCAAAAGGTCGGGATACCGCCGGATCGGCGATGTAAAATGACAGTAGCAGCGCGATGCCAATCCGAAATGTCCGATGTTTTCCGCACTGTATCTTGCTTTGGACATGGATCGCAGCATCACACGGTTGACGACGCGGAACAACTCCGAATCCTCCAGCGACTCCAAAATCTTTTCGTATTCGCCCGGCCGCACATTCTCAGGGTGAAATTTCGCCCGGATCCCCAATTCCTGCAGATACATCTTGAATCCTTGCGCCTTTTCTTCGCTCGGTTTTTCATGAACTCTGTAGATAAACGGAAGCTCGTATGCCGTAACGAATTCTGCGACCGTTTCATTCGCAAGAATCATAAATTCCTCTATGATGCGATGCGCCATCGTGCGCTTGTATTCACATACGTCGATCTTCCCGTCCTTGCAGGTGATCTGCGCTTCCTTTACGTCCAGATCGATGCTGCCGCGCGCATTGCGCTTGTTTATCAGAATCTTTGCCAACGCACGCATGTCTTCACACATCGGAACCAGATGCGCATATTCGCCGCACATTCGCGCATCCCCATCCAAAATCGCCGCAATTTTCGTATACGTCATTCGATTTCTTGAACAAATCAATCCGTTGACGATCTGACTGTCCTTCACGTTCCCCTTGCCGTCCACGCGCATGATGCAGGACAGAGTATAGCGGTCCTCTCCTTCGTTCAAAGAACAGATTCCGTTGGAAAGCTCCTCGGGGAGCATGGGAAGGACGCGATCGGGAAAATAAACGCTCGTTCCCCGCGCGAAAGCTTCTTTATCCAATGCACCACCGCGCCGCACATAATGGGTAACGTCTGCAATGTGTACGGACAAGAGAAAGTCGGCTCCGTCCCGTTCCACATGGACTGCGTCGTCAAAGTCGCGCGAATCTTCCCCGTCAATCGTGATGACGAGATCGCCGCGGAAATCCGTGCG
>CASEWU010000033.1 GCA_949291725.1 uncultured Bacillota bacterium | reverse complement strand
GTGCAGGTCGGGATATTTTTTGACCGCCGCCCGTACGCTTCCGAGCGTTACAAGATGTTCTCCGCCGATCAGGAAGGGAAGTTTTCCGTCCGCCAAAACGGTTTTCGAGCGCTTTTCGATATCCGCAAGCGCTATTTTTGTGTCGCCGAAGCAAAGTTCAAGATCGCCGCTGTCAAAGACGGAAAATTCCGAAAGTTCTCTGTCCTGATAGGGGGAGTACAGTTCCAGCCCGTACGATTCGCGGCGGATCGCCGCACTTGCAAACCGCGTACCCGGGCGGAAGGAAGTGGTGGAATCGAAGGGCGCGCCGAACAGGACGATCTTTGCGTCTTTGTAATCGGCGTCGCATCCCATGAAAGTTTCAACGTTCTTTTTCAACATCTTCAAGCATCTCCTCGACATAAGCGGGCAGGTAAAATGCGCCGCGGTGCAATGTCGTCGTATAATATTTGCATTTTAAGCCCCGTTCGTTCCAGCGCGCCTCGTTCAGATCGCGCAGCGGGTGGTACTTTTTCGTGGAAAATCCGAAAAGCCAGTGTCCCGACGGATAGGTCGGAATGTGTGCCTGGTAAATGCGCGAAAAGGGGAAAGATTCGATGATCCGCTTGTGCGCACGCTGCATGGCGAGTGCATCCTGTTCATAGAAAGGACTTTCGTGCTGGTTGACCATAATCCCGTCATCGTGCAGGGCTTTGAAACAGTTTCCGTAAAATTCGCGCGAAAACAGTCCCTCGCCCGGGCCGAACGGATCGGTGGAATCCACGATGATCAGATCGTATTCATCCTTTTTGCGGCGGATGAATTTCAGCCCGTCCTGGATGTAGATGTTCACGCGCGGATCGCCCATTTTGCAGGAGGTAAAGGGTAAATATTCTTTGCTCGCTTCGATGACTTCTTCGTCGATTTCGACAAGATCGATGCGTTCGATCTCGGGATAACGCGTCAGTTCGCGGATCACGCCGCCGTCGCCCGCCCCGATGACAAGCACGTCTTTTACGTGCGGATGCACCGCCATAGGTACGTGCGTGATCATCTCATGGTAAATAAATTCGTCTTTTTCGGTGAGCATGAGATATCCGTCCAGCACGAGGATGCGCCCGAATGCAGGCGTATCGAATATATCGATGCGCTGGAAATCACTCGTCGCACTGTAAACCTGTTTATCCACGCGGATGCTCAGCTTTACGTCGTTGGTGTGTTTTTCGGAAAACCAAAAGTCCATTTTTATGGCTCCTTTTTAAAGGTTTGGATCAAAAATATTTGGTACGTATCTGTATTTTTTCGGCGAAATTTATTCGATCAGCACGTTCAGCCGTTCGATTTTCGCGTTTTCGGGACCGGTCAGCTGACAGCCCTTTTCCTTTGCGTAGCGAATATATTCGAGGATTTTGCCCGTTACGCGTTCGCCCGGTGCCAGGATAGGGATCCCGGGCGGATAGCACATGACAAATTCACTGCAGACGCGCCCCGCCGTTTCCTCGATGGGCAGGGATTCTTTGGGCGCGTAGAATGCGAACTGCGGCGTTACCGCAACGTCGGGCGCGATGTATTCGTTCTCCATCATGCCTGTGCGGTCTTTTGCATACAGTCTGCCGATCTCGCTGAGCGCGGAAACGAGCCTTTCCACGTCGCGGCGCCTGTCGCCGATCGAGAGATAGGCAAGTATATTGCCCAAATCCCCGAATTCGATCTGGATATCGTATTCGTCGCGCAGAATATCGTAAACTTCGATGCCGGCAAGACCTATGTCCAGCGTATGTACGGAAAGTTTTGTCTGATCAAAATCAAAAACGCTGTCGCCGTTGATCAGCTCTTTGGAAAAGGCGTACCAGCCGCCCAGATCGTTGATCTCTTCGCGCGCGTAATCGGCAAGGTCGCAAACGCCGTTGAACGCTTCTTTCCCGCGCAGGGCAAGATTGCGGCGCGAGATGTCCAGACTGGACAAGAGGAGATAACTCGCGCTGGTCGTCTGCGTAAGATTGATGATCTGCCGCACGTGGTCGGCATTGACGCGCGGACCCGTAAGCAGTAGGGAACTCTGCGTCAGGCTTCCGCCCGATTTGTGCATGGATACCGCCGCCATGTCCGCGCCCGCCGCCATGGCGGATACGGGCAGGTTTTCTCCGAAATAAAAGTGGGTGCCGTGCGCTTCGTCTGCAAGTACCAGCATGTTGTTTTTGTGCGCAAGTTCCACGATCGAGCGCAGATCCGAACAGATCCCGTAATAAGTGGGGTTGTTGACGAGAATGGCTTTGGCGTCGGGGTTCTTTTCGATGGTATTCTTTAATTGCGCAAGGCTCATCCCGAGGGGGATGCCGAGCCTGTCGTCGCATTCTGGGTTGACGTATACGGGGATCGCGCCGCACAGCACCAGCGCTCCCATGACACTGCGGTGTACGTTGCGGGGCAGGATGATTTTCTGACCCGCCTGCACGGCGGACATGACCATGCTCTGTACGGCGGACGTCGTACCGCCTACCATCAGAAAGGCGTTGTCGGCGCCGAACGCATCGGCGGCAAGTTTTTCCGCGTCGCGGATGACGGAAACGGGATGGCAGAGATTGTCCAGCGGTTTCATGGAATTCACGTCCATGCTCACGCATTTTTCTCCCAAAAGACGCGCAAGTTCGGGGTTTCCGCGCCCGCGCTTATGTCCCGGAACGTCAAACGGTACCACCCGCATTTTTCCGAATCGGTCAAGCGCCTCGTAAATGGGCGCTCTCTGTTGTGCTTCAAGATCCATAGAGACTCCTTTTGTTTCGCTGTTGCCGAATCGGAAACGTGCATCGCAATCGGCTGCGGCATCGCCGTCGGTAAATGTTTTGGCAAAGCAGTCCTATCGTGCGCTGTCCGTACGGCAGGGCCGTTCTCAGTAAATGTTTCTTCCGTTGAAGATCTCGATCATTTCCTTGCGAAGACTGTCGAGGATCTCCTGTTTTCTTGCAGGGGGAAGTTCTTCCGCGTTCTGGTTAAACAGATAGTTTTTCAGGTCGATCTCCCGCAAAAGCATCTTCGTGTGGAATATGTTGGCGGAATAGACGTTCACGTCGATCGCGTCGTATTTTTTCAAGGTTGGCTGCGAAATAAAATTCTGGATGGAATTGATCTTGAGATCGTTGAAGATCTTTCTTCCGTCCATGCTTCGCGTAAAGCCACGCACGCGGTAATCCATGGTAATGATATCCGAATCGAAGGATCCGATCAGGTAATCCAGCGTGGAGAGGGGCGTGATCGTTCCGCAGGTCGCCACGTCGATATCCACGCGGAACGTCGCCAGCGAAGTTTCGGGATGGTATTCCGGATAGGTATGGACCGTAACATGGCTCTTGTCCAGATGCGCCACCTGCGTCTTGCCCTCGACGGGGATCATGGCAAGGTCGGAAATGAGCAGGGTAACCGACGCACCCTGCGGATCGTAATCCTGCCCCGAAATATTTAAAACTTTCGCGCCGATCATGGAGGTCAGGTTGGTCAAAATCTCCGTTAAGCGCTTGGAATTGTATTGATGATCGATGTACGATATGTATTCTTTCTTTTCCTGCGGAGTCTTCGCATAGCAGATATCGTAAATATTGAAGCTGAGCGACTTCGTAAGATTGTTGAATCCGTACAGTTTGAGCTTTTTCATGGCAGTACCGTCCGTAAAAAATGGCATAAAAAAGGGATAAAGCAAACCGCTTTATCCTGTAAATGTCGTTATACACCCGTTCTTCTCAGGACATACAGAAAACTGTCCCATAGCAAATACGTATGCGCTTATTGACCGTTTCACAAGTTTTGTGCGGATCGCACCGGTTATAAAGTAACCAACTTATAAAATTTGAGCTTTTAACTCAATCAATAAGGCGGCAAAGCCGCCGATCGGCATTCGACCCGGCTGTCCGTATGGCCTCAACCCCTTCGGGTGGTCGGTATTTGCATGCGACTTCTATCTGGTATTCCTTCAACAAAAATCCATTGCATTTTGAATTATACGGAATTTTCACCGTTCTGTCAAATATTCCGAAGCCGTTTTTCGGTAAAATTTGCCGCACGGTTGACTTTTTTTCTGATTTTGTTATACTGATACGCAGAAGTCCCCGCCGTCGGGTAAAAAAGAATGCGGCTCGCGCGCTTTATTTGACTTTTCGTATCTAAGAAAAACGATAGCCTCTGTGCAGGGATGCCGCCCGTCGGCAGCCGCCGACGGGCGGCATAGGGACGGGCAGCATAGAGACGGGCAGCATAGAGACGGGCAGCATAGAGACGGGCAGCATAGGGACGGGCAGCATAGAGACGGGCAGCATAGAGACGGGCAGCATAGAGACGGGCAGCATAGAGACGGGCAGCATAGGGACGGGCGGCATAGGAAGGGCGGCATAGGAAGGGCAGCATAGGAAGGGCAGCATAGGAAGGGCGGCATAGGAAGGGCAGCCGCTTTGTAGCGGGGGCGGTCGTTGCGGAAACGGACAAATAAATATTGCGCCAAATTAAAAGGCGAAGAGAAAAGGGGTGTCAAAACAGGATTCGATCGCTTTGCGGCATTGAGACAACGTTGCAAGGTAGGCGAGGCGGAATCGGACAAACGGAGGGAAAAAATGATCGATATCACGCAGGAATTATTTTCGGGGAAAGTATTTGACGGCGATACGGCTCCGTTTTACCGCCGCGTACGAAGCTATGAAAGGGACGGCTATTCGCTGACAGATGTTACTTTTTGCGCGCACAACGGTACGCATCTGGACGCACCTTCGCATTTTATACAGGGAGGGAAAACGGCGGATCAGGTCAGCCTGTCGCGCCTTGTGGGAAAATGTGCGGTGTGTTCACAAAGAAATATCCCGTTCAATGATCTTCCCGAAAGGCTTGTGATCAAAGGCACTTTTTGTTTGACTGTCGGGCAGGCAGAGCAGATCGCCGAAAGATGCCTTCTGATCGGCTGCGAAGAGCAGAGCGTCGGCGACGAGAGCATCCATCGCATTTTGCTCGGTGCGGAAGTTGCCGTCCTGGAAGGACTGGACCTTTCCGAGGCGGAAGAGGGCGAATATGAACTCATCGCTTTGCCGATGAAACTGGGCGGCGCGGACGGCGCGCCCGTCCGCGCCGTACTGCGTAAGATTGAATAACGAATCGGACGGCGGCTGTAACTTGGTTGTGTACGTTGCCCGGCGGACAGCCCCGGAGTGATTCAGATCGCAATAAGTTTTTTTAAAAGATTTGCGCGGACGGAAAATTTTTTGCCCGGCAGGCTTGCGGGCGGCTTGTACATGGCTGCGGATGCGGACTGTGAGGATTTCTATAAAACGCGCGGCGGCGTGATGTGTTTTGTCAAGAAATAAGAGGAGTGTTTATGAAAATTTGGATCTTGTATTTATGTCTGATCGGCGTTCTTTCGCTGGTTGCGTTTTGTCTGTATGCTTCGGATAAAGGAAGGGCAAAGAAAGGAAAATGGCGCATACCCGAAAAAGTACTGCTCGGATTTTCCTTTTTCGGGGGCGCCGTGGGCGGTACGCTCGCCATGTTTCTTTTCCGCCACAAAACCAGGCATTGGTATTTTTGGGCTGTCAATTTTCTGGGGCTTGCCTGGCAGATCGCTGCAGGCGTTCTGATTTACCTGTATCTGTAAAAGATCTTATTTACAAACGGCAGGATGCGTGCTATAATAAAAAACGGCAGAGTTCCTGATCAAAGAAAAGGGAGATATTGTTTATGAAATGTGCAATTTACGGCGCGGGCGCAATGGGTACGGTGCTCGGTGCATACATCGCCAAAGCGGGAGTGGAGATCGATCTTGTCAACCGCAACAAGGAGCATATAGAAGCGCTCAAAGAACACGGCGCGCATATTATCGGTACGGTCGATTTTACACAGAAGGTGAATGCTCTGTTGCCCGAAGAAATGACGGGACAGTATGACATTATCTTGCTCATGACCAAACAGAGATACAATGCGGACATTGTTGCGTTTTTAAAAGATAAACTGAAAGAGGACGGTGCGATCTGCACCTGTCAGAACGGTCTTCCCGAACCGAAGATCGCACAGATGATCGGGAGCGACCGCACGCTGGGCTGCGCCATAGCATGGGGTGCTACTTTCCATGGGAAAGGCGTTTCCGAACTTACTTCCGATCCTGCCGCGCTTACTTTTTCGCTGGGTGCGTTCGGCAAGGGCAATCATTTGCAGGACGTGAAAAAACTGCTCGAATGTATGGGAACGGTTATCGTGGAAGAAAATTTCATCGGGGCCAGATGGTCGAAACTTCTGATCAACAGTGCGTTTTCGGGGCTTTCCACGGTTACGGGCGCTACATTCGGCGAAGTTTCGAAGGAAAAACGTGCGCGCACGGTCGCACAGCGCATCATGAAAGAATGCATCGACGTTGCCAAAGCTGCAGGGATCCGTATTGAGCCTGTGCAGGGGCATCAGATCGACAAACTGTTCGATTATAAGGGGAAAATAAAGAAAGCTCTGTCTTTTGCCCTGATCCCCATAGCGATGAAAAAACACGCGCGCCTGATATCCAGCATGCTGCAGGATCTGCGCGCCGGAAAGATCTGCGAAATCGATTTTATCAACGGCGTTGTCTGTGAATACGGTAAAAAATACGGAGTTCCCACGCCTTGCAACGCGCGCACGGTGGAGATCGTGCACGGCATCGAACAGGGGAAATACTCTATCTGTTTCGATAACATCGACCTGTATAAGGATGTCCTGTAAAAAACGGTTTCAGACAGGTTTTCGGTTTGACCGTTAAGAAAATGGATGCCGTCCGAATTCTTTCGGACGGCATCCATTTTCTGTCAGAAAGATAACCCGCAGCCGTCGGCGCAGAAAATCTGCTCCGACGGCTGCGGTATGTTTTTTCGCTGTCGACTATAATTTATTCCGAACGTACAACGGGGGCTGTTTCCTCGTTTTTTTGCAGGGTCGGGGAAATAGGGCTTTCGGCGTCGCGCACTTTTCTTTTGTTGAGTTCGGCGATGCGTTCGGTAAAGCAAACGGGGGTACGTCGTGTAAGATTTTCTCCAAAACGGGATGTGATGAGTGCATAGATACAGAAAATGGGGACGGCACCCAGATTGGTTTCCAGAAGAGAATTGACGATGAGCGTCATCAGTTTATCCCAGACGGATGCAAATTCGGCACTGCGGATCCCGCCGATCAGGAGCGCGGCTTCCCACGCAAATTGTGCTAAAATCCCGCCTGCCAGAAGCCAGGGCAGAGGAAATCTCTTTGCGCGCTCTGTCTGCAGAAAATTGTAGACGATCGCCGCTCCGTATCCCAAAAACAGGATCAGCGCCATATATCCGTGATAAGAGCCCGTCGTGCGCTGGATGGTAACGATAGGGAAATTTTGCCCGAATGTTTCGGCGAGCATGGGTGCACATAACCACCATGCCCAGATCAAAAGCGACCATTCCAACAGGTGTTCGTCTTTTTTCATCCACAGCCACAAAAAAGCAAAATTAGTGATACCGTAACTCATGGACATCCATAACAGAACAAGAAACAGGTTCCCGCCTTCAATGCTCCGCGCATGGCAGACAAGGTGAAAGATCCCGTAATCCACAAGCATATACAAAACGCCGCCCGCCAGTGCAAATAAGAGCGTCAGATACCGTTTGCGGAACAATAAAAGTGCGCAAAACAGTACGAGCAATCCTGTATCCAAATAAATATAGAGAGTGCTGAATACCCTCTGTGCTATGATTTCCATATCGTTCCACCCCTCTTTAAAAGTTTCAAAACAAAACTTGTCATGTTTTTTTATTACATTCAGTATAAGATATGACAGGGGATAAGTCAAGGGAGGAAAAGAAAAAAGGCTGAAAAGAGGCTAAAATCGTACAAAAACAAGGCAAAAACCGAAAAATTTGGATGGAATTCCGGCAGCTTCTTGACAAAATGAAAACAAATATTTTATAATAAAGGAAACGTTAACATGGAATGTGCGGAGATAGGAAATGAGAGATAATTCGGATTTGTTTGACGATATTGCGCCAACTCAGTCGGCGCAGCAAAGCGAGCCGATCGCGCGCGAACCCGAAAATTCCGAAAACCGTACGGCGGTCATGAAATGTCCGGCTTGCGGGGCGGACATGATTTATGACGCCGAGAGCGGAAAACTGCTTTGCGAACATTGCGGCACGCAAAAGGACATTGAGTCGAAGACGAGCGAGGAGCTGGATTTTGAACGGCTTTTGACGGACAAAGGCGGTTGGGAAGGATCGCATGTGTTCCGCTGCGAAAATTGCGGGGCTCAAGAAGTGCTGGATAAAAACGAGATCGCAAAACAGTGTCCTTTCTGCGGGGCGACCAACATTGTGGAAACTTCCGAACTTCCGGATATCCGCCCCAATGCGGTGGTACCGTTCCGCGTAGCTCTGAAAGATGCGGCAACGGCAGTGAAAACGTGGGTACGTAAGCGGCTTTTTGCGCCTCAGAAATTTCGCAAAAGTGCAAAACCGGAAAAAATGAAGGGCGTCTATATGCCTTCGTTTTCTTTCGATTCGCAGACGCATTCGTATTATACGGCGGTATTGGGAAAACATTATTATGTTACGCGCCGTGTCAACGGAAAGACGGTTCGCGAACAGCGTACCCGTTATTTTACCGTGAGCGGAAATTATGAAATGTTTTTCGATGACGTGCTCATACAGGCAAGCGGGACGATCGATCAGAAATCCCTCAACAAGCTGCAGCCGTTTCAGACGAACGACAGCCGCGAATATACAAAAGAATACTTAAGCGGTTATACGGCCACTCAAAACACGAAGAGCGGTCTGGAGTGTTGGGAAGAAGCGAAGGGCGTGATCGGAAATCGTCTGCGTTCTGCGATACTAAGTCAGTACGTGTACGATGTGGTCTCGTCTTTTCGGATCTCCACGCAGTATTCGGGAATCACATTTAAATACATATTGCTCCCGGTATATGTCGGTCATTGCAAATGGCATACAAAAATTTATAATTTTTTTGTGAACGGACTGAACGGGAAGGTTACGGGCAAAGCGCCGATATCGCCGCTGAAAGTATTCATCACGATCCTGATCGCGGCGGGGATACTCGTCGGTTTGTATTTCCTGTTCCGTATGTATGGCGGCTGAGAGAATATTTCGCTGCAGTGCCGGCATTTGTACTTTTAGTGCATTTTCGGCGGAGAAATGATATAATATTATAAATCGGTTGTTTTTTTGTCAAGTTTTGTCTTGCAGAAATTTTGAATTTATTCTATAATAAAATAGGTTAAGTGTATACGAAAAGCATCGGGTTGAGGAATTTTCGTATTGCTGAATATGAAAAACATAATGACAGGTCGGAATAGAGGTATATTTCTTCCTGAAAGGGGCCAAGCATGAAACTGGATACTAGGATCCGCGAATTTATGGCGCCTGTCCGCGTATTGATGGCGGAAGGCGTTGAGAATGCGGAAAATCTTCTGCGGGATGCGGATCAGATCGGACTGAATGAAAAAGTATTTGCAAAAGTACAGGGCAAAGCACGCATTCTTTTGGATTTCGGAAAAGAATTGCAAGGTGCGCTTCGCATTGTTACGGGGTACGGCACGGAAGGTTTGCCGGTACATTTACGGTTGGGAGAATCGGTCGGAGAAGCGGTATCGCCGCTTGGAACCAAAGGCAGTACGAACAATCACAGCCTGCGCGATATGACGGTGCCGCTGTCGATTCTGTCGGATATGGAATTCTTTTGCAGCGGGTTCCGCTTTGCATATCTCGAATTCCCTGAAGAGGCTACACAGTTCTGTCTGAAAGCTGTCAATGCAGTGTACATCCATAACGCGCGTCCGCAACTGGGAACATTTCGCTGTTCGGATGAACTGATCAACCGCATCTACGATACGGCGGCCTATACGGTTCAGCTGTGTGCACAGGACTACATCTGGGACGGAATCAAACGCGACCGCCTTGTTTGGATCGGCGATATTTATCCGGAAATGCGCGCATTGCTTTCCGTTTGTGCGGATGACGGATGCATTACAAAATCGCTGGATTTTGTGAAAAACGAAACGCCGCTTCCTTTGTGGATGAACAGCTATCCCATGTACAGCATGTGGTGGCTGATCATTTTGAGCGATTACTACAAACTCACGGGAAATCTGGATTACATATTGTCGCAGAAAGAATATATGGTCGCATTGCTCGAGCAGATCGATGCCTGCATTGCCGACAACGGTGATTTTGATTTCGGTGTCAATTTTGTGGACTGGCCGACGCATGAACAGCCGGATGAGCCGGAAGGCGTCCGTTGCCTTTGCAAGATCTGTGCGGATCGTGCGGAGGAACTGGAAAAACTTTGCGGACGGGACGGTTCGCTTTCAAAGCGTATCCGCGCCAAGATGGACAAAAAAGATGTTCCGGTTCAGGATAAAAAGCAGATCGTCGCGCTGAAATATTTCTCGAATACGGCACTTTCCGCGGCGGAGAAGAAACTTCTGGTCGAAAACGGGGCCAAAGGATTTTCTACGTTTATGAGCTATTTCCTGCTCGGCGCTCTGAGCGAAAATGCGGGGATAGAAAAAGCGCTTGCTGCACTGAAAGAGTACTACGGCGGTATGCTGAAGATGGGAGCAACCACATTTTGGGAAGATTTTGACGTCGATTGGATGGAAAATTCTTGCCCCGTAGATCGTTTTTGCCGGGAAGGCGAGCGCGATATTCATGGCGATTTCGGAAGATATTGTTATATCGGTTACCGGCACAGCCTCTGCCATGGCTGGTCGGCAGGAGTGATCCCGTTCCTCTTGGACCGCGTTGTCGGTGTTAAGATCGATAAAGCAGGGTACAAAGAAATAACCGTGTCGCCCGATCTCGGTTCGCTTACATATTTCGACGCGCAGATCCCTACGCCTGCCGGATTGCTGGAAGTTTCCTGCAAGAAAGAAAACGGGAAAGTAAAGACGACGGTCAAGGCACCGCAAGGCTGCAAGGTAAATGTCGTCGAAAAGAATTGACCGCGAAAAAGGCCGAAAATTTGAAAAACAGCGGCATTTGAAATTTCCCTGATATGTGGGTATTTGCAAAAGTATCGACGCCGCGGCACCGCAAACAGGTGTGCCGCTTTTTTTGTATAAATCAAACGGTACAAAAATCAAACGGCGCGCAGATTATT
>CASEWU010000032.1 GCA_949291725.1 uncultured Bacillota bacterium | reverse complement strand
CGAATCTTCGGGTAACGCTCTCGGCGGAAGAGTTTGAGAAGCAGGTAGAGAAAGTGGGTGCGGCGATCGCAGGGCAGACAAGCGCCACGGTGCCTGCCGACAAACGCATGTATGCCGTCCGCGACGTTACGGCGACGGTGGACAGTATTCCGCTGATCGCTTCGTCCGTGATGAGCAAGAAGCTGGCTTCCTTTGCGGACGTGATTTTGCTGGACGTAAAATACGGCGACGGCGCGTTCATGCGCAGGCCTTCCGATGCGGTGAAACTGGCAGAACTGATGGTCAGGATCGGAACGGCTGCGGGGCGGAAGATCGGCGCGGCGGTAACCTGTATGGATGTGCCGCTCGGGGATAATATCGGTTGCAATGCGGAAGTGCGCGAAGCGATCGAAGTGCTGAAAGGGAAAAAGAATGCTCTGTCGGAACTTTCTCTGTATCATTGCCGAAAGATTTTGCAGATGTCGGAAGGACTTTCGCAAGAGCAGGCGGATCAAAAAGTCAAACGGGCGTTGGAATCGGGTTCGGCATTGGAAAAGCTGAAGCAGATCGTTTCGGCGCAGGGCGGCGACGTTCGGGCCGTCGATGATTTTTCGCTTCTGCCTTTGGCTCCCCATCGGCTTCTTGTTTGTGCGCCGCGCGCGGGAAAACTGCATGTTTCGGCCCTTGCGCTGGGCAAGGCTTGTTCACAGCTGGGCGGCGGACGCGCGAAGGAAGGGGATCCGATCGATCATACGGTCGGGATACTTCTGAAAAGACGTGCGGGAGATCGCGTAGAAAAAGGTGAACCGATCGCGGAAATTTTTTACAGAAAGGAAAACAAGGATGCGATCTTGCTGGCGGAAAGCGCATTTACGGTAAAAGATTCTTATCGGGCACGGCCGCTGGTTTATAGTTTTATCGGAAAGGAGAAACTTTGATGTTTGGATTCGGAAAGAAAAAAGAGGAAATAAAAGAAAAGGAAACAGCGCCTGCGGAAACGGCGCAGAATAATAAACAGCCGCTGCTTACGACGGCCAAAGAAGCGGATGGGAAAACTTCTGTTTCGCCGGAGGAAATGGCGGAATTTGAAGAATTCAAACGTCAGAAAAAGATTTTGGAGATCCGCAGGCTTTTGAAAACCATTGACCATACGCTTTTGAAACAGACGGCGCGGCGCGAGGATATTCGCAAGCTTTGTGCGGAAGCGGTGGAATACGGATTTTATTCGGTTTGCGTGCAGCCGGTGTATGTTTCGGCGTGTAACGAATTTTTAAAAAATGCTCCGCAAATCAAAATTGCGTGCGTCGTCGGGTTCCCGATGGGTGAAAATAAGACGGAAACAAAGGTCTTTGAGACCAAACGCGCCGTTGCCGACGGGGCGGACGAGATCGATATGGTCATCTGTATCTCCGCCGTCAAAAACGGAAATTATTCGTACGTAAAGCGCGAGATCAAGCAGGTCGTGAAGGCGGCGAAGGGCAGCCCCGTAAAGGTGATTTTGGAAACTTCTCTTCTTACGCGCGAAGAAATGGTCAAAGCGGCGCAGTGCGCCCGCGACGCGGGAGCTGCTTTTGTCAAAACCAGCACAGGCTATTTCGGGGAGGGCGCAAAGGCGGAAGATGTCAGGCTGCTCAAAGATACGGTCAAAGGCGCCTGCTGCGTCAAAGCTTCGGGCGGTATCAAAACGGCGGAACAGTTCCGCGAAATGCTCGCCGCCGGCGCGGATCGCATCGGTACCAGTTCCGGAAAAGAAATCGCCGATAGTTTGAAAATGAATCTCTGATTTTATCTGCGGTGCTTTTGCCAAGCACCGCAGTTTTTTATAGTAGAGGCATAATATTCTGCCTGTAAAAAATTAAGCGCATGGCCTGCTTCCATTTGCAGAAAACCTGTTTTTTAAAATTATATAATTAACTATGGTTAATTTTATTTGACAAATGATCGGGATTATGTTAGAATCTATCCATAAGCCGCGCGTCAAAGGAAAAGTGCACGCAAAGAAAAAGGATGATTTCATTTAAAGTGTATGGTTTGATACGGGGAACGCTCCTCTGTCAACGTTTTGAACATTTGCGGCATAATAAGCGGCAAAAAATGAAAGAGGAAAGAAAAAATTTAAATTTGCTTATACCATTGTAATAACCTACCGATAGCAGGAGGGGGACGCGCTCAAAGCGCGTCCCCCTCCTGCATATAAATCGATGGGTGAAAACGTGCGGGGGAGGCGGCGAAGTCTTAAAAAGACGGAAGTGGTAGCAAGCGGAGCCGATGCATAAAAGAAGGGCAGTCCGCAAAAAATAGGGCTGAATACTTTGCGGGCGGCAGGAAGGTGCGAAAAAATATTTATTTTCGAAAAGACGAGCCTGTGCCAAATGCTTTGCGGAAGGGTGCTGCAAAAGGGAATTTTTGCAGAAAAAATAAATCGGAAGTCAAGTATAGACAGGTCAAACGGGGCAAAGTAAAGACGGACAAAGGACAGGTCGGCGTTTTTAAATCAACTGACGGCGGAGAGAGGCGCGGAAAAAATTTTGAATGTGCCGCCAGGGAATTGTTAAAATCAGAGGGGTTGCCTTAAACAGCTATAATTAATGGTGCGCGCGCGTTTATAATTAAAATAAAAAAATTTTTAAAAATTTGTCGCAAAACTCTTGACATTCTTTCGCAATGAATATATAATAGCGTTAGCACTTAAGAGATGAGAGTGCTAACATTGTTAAAAAACAAGTGCCAAAGTAACGCGGGGTGAAGCGGCAATGAAAATGTCCGACCGAAAAAAGAAAATTTTACAGATTGTTGTAGATGAATACATCAACACGGCTGTACCTGTGTCGAGCAAGAGCATTGCGGAGAAGCATCTGACGGACGTAAGTTCGGCGACGGTGCGCAACGAGCTTGCTTCGCTGGAGGAGCTTGGGTATCTGACGCAGTTTCACACATCGGGCGGGCGGGTACCTTCGCCGCAGGCGTATCGGTTTTATATCGAGGAGCTGATGGAGAAGGGAAATCTGTCCGAGAAAGATCTCGATTATATCGAGAGTGCGTTTTCGGGAAAGTCGAACGATGTGGAGCATCTGGTCAAGAGCGTATCGAAAGTGATCAGTGAGCTGACGGATTACACGTCGGTTGGGATCGGGCCGCACGCAGACGAAGAGCGGATCAAGAACATAGCGCTTTTGTCCTGCGGGGACGGAAATGCGCTTTTGGTGATCGTAACGGGGATGCGGATCCTAAGGGACAGTTTTATCGAGATCCCGGAGGGAATGACGGACGACGAACTGGAGAATGCATCGAAGGTGATCGCGAAGCTGTTTGAAGGCAAAGCGCTTTCGGAGATCAAGGAAGTGGAAGACGAGGTGTTGGCGGAATTCGGGCAGTACCGTCAGGTGATGCACGAAGTGATCGACGCACTGAAGTCGTACACGAGACCGAGGGATGAAGACGTGGTGCTTTCGGGGGCGGAGAAAATATTCAATCACCCCGAGTACGAAGATATCGACAATGTTAAGAATTTTCTTTCGGTGATATCGAGCAAGGATAAACTTGCGGAGATCATCGGGGATGAAAACGATGAAATTCAGATCAATGTAAAGATCGGGTCGTGCGATGACAAAGAGGTTCCAGAAGATTGTTCGGTAGTTACGGCGACGTATTCTGCTGGTGGCAAGAATCTCGGGACGTACGGAGTGATCGGGCCGATCCGAATGGATTATCATAAAGTGATCACGGTTTTGGAGAATGTCGGCAAGGCATTGGAAGGGATCGTGGGAAGCAAGAAAAAAGACAATACGGCCGACAAGGACGGGAAGGACGAGAAAGATGAGTGAAGAATTGAAGAAACCGCAGGAAGCAGCGAAAGAGGAAGCGGAACTTCAGCCGGAAACGGAACTGCCGCAGGGAGCGGAGCAACCGGAGGAGGAAGCTTGCCGAGACGGGCAGAAAGCAGAACATACGGAGCATCACGGCAAGCACGAAAAGCTGAAGGAAGAACTTGCGAAAGCGCAGGCGGAGACGGCGGATTATAAAGACAAATGGATGCGTTCGGTGGCGGAGTTCGATAATTTCCGTAAGCGGAATGAAGCGGCGCGCCGCAATGCGTATCTGGACGGAAAAGGCGATATACTTTTGAAGATATTCCCGATTGGCGACAATCTGGAGCGGGCGCTTCTTTCCTGTGATGAGCAGACGAAGAAGGGCATCGAAATGGTGCTTCGTTCGTTCAAAAAGCTTTTGGAGGACGAGGGGATCGAAGAGATCAATCCTTTGAATGAAGAATTTGATCCTGCGTTCTGTGAAGCGATCATGAGCGAGCCTGCCGCGGAGGGTGTCGAAGCGGGGTATGTGAAAGAAGTATTTTTAAAAGGTTACAAGCGCGGCGACAAGGTACTGCGGTTTGCGCAGGTTAAAGTAACGTCGTGATAAAAAAAGTCGAAACGGGGTGAAATCCGTTTGGAAATAAAATAAATTTAAATTTGATAATATCTTTTTCAGGATAGAAGGAGTATATATTATGGGAAAAGTCATTGGTATTGATTTAGGTACAACGAACTCTTGCGTAGCCGTTATGGAAGGCGGCGAAGCGGTGGTAATTCCCAATCCGGAAGGTGCGCGCACGACGCCTTCTGTTGTGGCGTTCCAGAAAGACGGGCAGAGAATCGTCGGACAGGTCGCTAAACGTCAGGCGGTGGCAAACCCTGACCGTACGGTTATTTCGATCAAGCGCCATATGGGCAGCGATTATAAAGTAGACATTGACGGCAAGAAGTATTCGCCGCAGGAGATCTCGGCGATGATCCTTGCGAAACTCAAGGCAGATGCAGAGAGCTATCTCGGCAGCAAAGTAACGGATGCGGTCATTACGTGTCCTGCATACTTTACGGACAGCCAGCGTCAGGCAACGAAGGACGCAGGCAAGATCGCGGGACTGAACGTTCTGCGTATCATCAACGAACCGACGGCGGCAGCGCTTGCGTACGGTTTGGATAAAGATAAGAGCAACCACAAAGTCATGATTTATGACTTGGGCGGCGGCACGTTCGATGTGTCGATCCTGGAGATCGGCGACGGCGTATTCGAAGTTCTTGCAACGAACGGCAACAACATGCTGGGCGGCGATGACTTTGATAAGCGCATTATGGATTATCTGATCGACGAATTCAAGAGCAAGGAAGGCATCGATCTTTCGAAAGATAAAATGGCGATGCAGCGTCTGAAAGAAGCTGCGGAGAAAGCGAAGATCGAACTTTCCGGTATGACGACGACGAACATCAACCTGCCGTTCATCACGGCAACTGCGGAAGGGCCGAAGCACCTGGACGTAGACCTTACGCGTCAGAAATTCGATGCTTTGACGGCGGATCTCGTAGAAAAGACGAGCGAACCGATGCGCCTTGCAATGAAGGATGCGGGTCTTACGTACAGCGATATCGACAAGGTGATCCTGGTCGGCGGTTCGACGCGTATTCCTGCGGTTGTAGAGAAAGTAAAACAAATTACGGGCAAAGAGCCGTTCAAGGGGATCAACCCGGACGAATGCGTTGCGATCGGCGCGGCGATTCAGGGCGGCGTTTTGTCGGGCGAAGTCAAAGACGTACTGCTTTTGGATGTTATGCCTTTGTCTCTGGGTATCGAAACGCTGGGCGGCGTATTCACGAAGCTGATCGAGCGTAACACGACGATTCCTGCAAAGAAATCGCAGGTATTCTCGACGGCGGCGGATAACCAGACGCAGGTTGATATTCATATTTTGCAGGGCGAGCGTGAATTTGCAAAGGACAACAAGACGCTCGGCAGATTTGAACTGACGGGTATTCCTCCTGCACCGCGCGGAGTTCCGCAGATCGAAGTTACGTTCGATGTGGATGCGAACGGTATCGTGCATGTAACGGCAAAGGATCTCGGCACGCAGAAGAGCACGGATATCACGATCACGTCGAGCACGAATCTTTCGGAAGCGGATATTGACAAAGCGGTCAAGGAAGCGGAGCAGTACGCGGAAGAAGATAAGAAACGCAAAGAGAAGGTCGACAACAAGAACAAGCTGGACGGCATGATCTTCACGGTTGAGAAGTCGATCAATGAATTGGGCGACAAACTTGCGGCGGAAGACAAAGCACAGCTGGAAGAACTTGTGAAGAATGCGAAGGAAGAGCTTGCTTCCGACGATGACGACCGTATTAAAGCGGCTACGGAAAAACTTACGAACGAGAGCCAGCAGATCTTTGCGAAGATCTACCAGCAGACGGCGGGCGCGCAGGGCAATCCGGGCGCGAACGGAAACGGCGACGACACCGAATTCCATCAGCAGTAATTGGCAGAGAAAGCCGTAAAATCTGAACGATAGAAAGAGCGATAATGCCGTGAATTTTCACGGCATTACTGCACATACGGGCGTAAACGATGCGTACGTGATGACGTGTTTTGATAAAAAACGGCATCACGTACGCGAAAAATGACTGCAAAGCATAAGTTTTTAAGGACAGGAGCAGGTGCGAAATGGCAGATAAAAATTATTACGAAATACTCGGCGTAGACAGGAAAGCGACGGAGGCGGATATTAAATCCGCGTACCGTAAGCTGGTCAAGATGTACCACCCCGACCTGCATCCGAACGATGCGAATGCGGCGGCGAAGTTCAAGGAAGTCAACGAAGCGAACGAGGTACTGTCTGATCCGCAGAAGCGTGCGGCGTATGATTACGAACTGGATCATCCGGGCATGCGCGGCGGAAGCGGCGGATTTTCGGGCTTCGGCGGAGGAGCAGGCGGATTTTCGGGCTTCGGCGGATTCAGCGATATATTCAATGATATTTTTTCGGGCTTCGGAGGCGGCGGTACGCAGCAGGCTGCGGCGGCGCAGGGCGAAGACATCACAAAGGAAGTGGTGCTGAGTTTTCTGGATGCGGCGAAAGGCTGTACGAAGGAAGTAAGGTATTACCGTAACGAGCCTTGCCCGTCCTGTAAGGGAACGGGAGCGAAAAACGGTACGGCATACAAGACGTGCGACAAGTGCGGCGGATCGGGACAGGTCCGCTATACGCAGGATACGCTGTTCGGAAGGACGATCCGCATGGCAACGTGCGACGCCTGCGGCGGTACGGGCAAGAGGATCACGGATATGTGCCCCGATTGTAAAGGAAAGGGCTATGTCCGCAAGGAAACGGTAGTAACGCTGAACATTCCTGCGGGGGCGGATACGAACAGTTATATCCGTAAGAAAGGATTCGGGCAGGCTTCGGCGCGCGGAGGGGTTCCCGGCGATCTGATCGTCATATTCCGTGTCGAGCCGCATAAGATATTCAAGCGGAAGGACAAAGATCTGTATATAGAATTGCCGATATCTTATAAGACGGCGGTTTTGGGCGGAAAAGTCCGTGTACCGGGCATCGACGATACGTTTGAGTATCTGATTCCGGAAGGGACGCAGAGCGGCACAGTATTCTGTGTACGGGGCAAAGGTCTGAAAACGCGGTTGGGCACGGGGAATATGTACATTACCGTGCAGGTGGAAGTGCCTACAAAGCTGACGCGCGACCAGAAAAAAGCGCTGGAAGAGCTGGACGGGCAGTTTGACATCAAGCAAACGGCAAAGATGCGCGCTTTCAAAGATAACATGCAAGCAATGTACGGCGTAGATCCGTATAAAAATTAATAAAAATCGGATGTTTTCATAATCGAAAACATCCGATTTTTTATTATCGATTTTTCGTAATACCTAAAATTACATCTGGGGAAACATCGAGGAAAATGCAGAGTTTTGCAAGCGTATCCAAAGCGGGAAAGACGTCTTTATTCATGTACTTTGATACGGTTTGTTCGCATACTCCGATTGCCTGTGCGATTTCACGGTGTGAGTAGGGGCTGAGCTGAATCGCTTCCCGAAGCCGTTTTTAAATATCGCTCATCTAGATATAAGAATTTTGCATAAATGCATCATCGAATAATTAAATTAAATCGGTTCGACCTTTTATGTTTCTCTGCCAAGCAAAAAATCCACGGAACAATCCAATGCAGCAGCAACCTTTATAAGGTTTTCAATTTGCGGTAAAGATTTGCCGCTGTTCCAGTTATAAAATAAAGTCGTGTTTTTAATGCCTGTTTTTTCAGAAAGAGATATAAAAGTCAGGTTTCGCTCGTAAACAATTTTCCGTAAATTTCCTGCAATTTTCGGTTCCTTGACAGGGGATGGGATATAAGAGTCAAGATCGGTAAGACCTAAAAGATAATCCACCCAACACTGAAAATAATCTGCAAAAATCATCAGCTTTTTTATTGACGGAAGATAATCGTTTTCGCCGGAATCCCAGCGGATAATATCATGCAGATTGATTTTTAATATTTCGGAAAGCTCTTTGTGAGTCTTTCCGCTCTCTTGAATCAGTTCGTGCAGGCGTAGTTTCATACTAAATTTATAATAAATCTGTTCGACCAAGCAGATAATCCATGGAACAGTTGTAGAAATCAGCAAGTTTATAAACTGTATCGGGTTTAGGAATCCGTTGACCTTGTATCCATTTGCTTATGGTGGAGGGTTCGACTTTCCAAATCTTTGCCAAAGCGTTTTTACTTTGATTGCCGTTTTTTATCAATGCACTCAATCTTTCAGAAAAACAAGAAAGAGTTTTTGTGGGGTGATATATGGGATTTTCTGTCCTTTCGAAAAGAAAATCCACGGAGCAATTCATAAAATCTGCCACTTTTAAAACATATTCCGTCGAAGGTGTCTTTGTGCCGTCTAACCAGTGCGCAATACAACGCTCTAAACAACCTATTTTTCTTGAAAATTCCGTTACTGTCATTTGGTGGATGTTTAAGTACGATTTGATTGAATCTATAAAATGTTCGATTATAATATCCAATTTTATTTATCCTAAAATTTTTTCTAAATCATATCGTCTAACTGGACAATATTTTATTTAAAAAATTAACTGCTTTTACAAAAAGTTCTGCGTTTGCAGTTGATTTTTTCTTAAATGATTAATTTTTCGTAACGCCTAAAATAAAGTCCGCGGAAACGTCGAGAAAAATACAAAGTTTTGCCAGGGTGTCCAAAGCAGGGAATACATCTTTATTCATGTACTTTGATACGGTTTGTTCGCATACACCGATCGCTTGTGCGATATCACGTTGCGAATAGGGGCTGAGCTGAATTGCTTCCCGAAGCCGTTTTTGAATGTCCTTCATTTCAATATCCATGTTTTCCATATTAAAATAATCGCATAATATGCGATAAATTTCTGGATGTTAGTATATTATGCAAGTTTTTTTGATTTATAAAATAATTTGCTTGACAATATTTGAAGCAAGTCATTATAATTAAAGTATCGCACAATGTGCAAGTTTTTTATTTATTAAAAATAGACGATTTGTTTTTAACGAAGAGTGGAAAAAAATGACAGATGAAGAATTATTAAAAATCTATGAAGAAATATATTTGTATTTGGATCATAAGACCATCTACGAATTGCGTTCATACGGGCGCGCGTTTGGCGTAAGATCGCCTACGTCCCATAAAAAGCGCGATCTGATCATGTCGATCATCCGCATCGGAGCGGGAATTGAGCGCGCACCCGCAAAAAGCTTGAAAGGGGCGCCTCCGAAAATGCGGGAAGTTGCACCGGAAGATATAAAGCGTCTGAGCAATATGTTTTTAGGCGAAGAAAATCCGAATGAACAGGAGAAAAACGATCTTTCGGTGAGCGGCGTTGAAGCGCAAAATTTGGCGGAAGATTGTGTTCAGACTTCGGCGGAACAGAATAATTCCCCTAAATTTTCGCTGTCTGATCTGAAAGACGGAATATATCAGGTTCGCGGCATTTTGAAGATCGAAGGAAAAAGTATTTGCATTAAGCTGGAATCGGCAGAATAAGTTTTTTGCCCGCGCCGCAATTTTGCGGCGCGGGCTTTATAATCTATAACATACAAAAAAGATAAATTGTTGTCAGCTTTCTGAATTTTTCTTAAATCATCTCTTTTTTGCCTTAAAAACTAAAAAAATTACAGAAAATACCAAAAATACAGAAAAAAATCGTGCGGTCTTGGAAATCGGAGACGGGCTCAATTGTCTTTCAAGAAGTTGACGAATCCTGTAAAAATGAGTACAATATTAAAAAACAAAAATGCGGCGGATTTAAGCCCTGCAAAGGACGGACGAATGAAATTTATAGAATTTACGGTACATACGACGACGGAAGGCAGTGAACTGATCGCCGATATTTTCTGGAACTATACCAATTACGGGGTTACGGTATGCGATGTGAACGACATCATCGCATTGCAGAGCGACAAGCGTACGTTCTGGGATTATATGGACGACGATCTTATAAAAGGACAGTCGGACGTTCTGGTAAAATGTTTTTTGCCTTTGGATATTGCGGATGAAAATATTCGTTCCATCCTTGCGGATATCGAACTTTTGAAGGAACGCAGTGCGGGCATTTTTTCGCTCGGTACACTGGAGACGAGCCGCCGCGAGATCGAAGGGGATGACTGGATCGACGTCTGGAAAAAACATTTCCGACCTTTGCACATCGGCGGCAGAGTCGTCATCTGTCCCGAGTGGATCGCCTACGAGCCCAAGGACGGAGAAGTCATTGTCAAACTGGATTCCAATATGGCGTTCGGCACGGGCGAACATGAAACAACGTCCATGTGTCTGGAGCTTTTGCAGGAATACCTTAAAGAAGGGGATACTGTCATCGACGTCGGCTGCGGCAGCGGCATTTTGGGAATTGCGGCGCTGAAACTGGGTGCAAAGTTCGCGTACATGACAGATATCGATTATGTGGCTGTTAAGAGCGCTACACACAACAGCGAACTCAACGGTGTGGCAGACCGCGCGAAGATCGATCTTTCCGACCTTCTGGAAAATGCGGACGTGCGCGGCGAAGTCATGACGGCAAACATCACGGCGGATATTCTTTGCAGGCTGTGCGACAGCATTCCCAAAAATCTGAAGGAAGGCGGCACGCTTATTTTAAGCGGCATCATCGAACCCAAACTCGAACAGGTCATCCGCGCTTATGAGGCGGTGGGGCTGACAAAGATCAGGCAGATCCGCAAAGGCGAGTGGTTCGCACTTGCATTCAAAAAATAATGTCGGCGCATTCGTGCGCATTTTGGAATAAAATATATGGCAACGATACGCAGATTTT
>CASEWU010000031.1 GCA_949291725.1 uncultured Bacillota bacterium | reverse complement strand
GAGAGGAATTGGAAATCGACGGAGCGGATGCAGCGAATCATGAGATCCCTGCGGCGCTTGCGAAGGAGATGCGTTCGTCGGTATTTATGCTCGGGTCTGTGATTGCACGGTTCGGAAAAGCGAGGATAGCCTATCCGGGCGGGTGCGATATCGGGCTGCGGCCGATCGATCTGCATTTAAACGGACTCAGAAGGTTGGGGGTTTCGATCGATGAGGACGGAGGGTACATTGACTGCAAATGCGACGAGCTTTGCGGGGCGGAGATAGTTCTGGACTGTCCGAGTGTCGGCGCGACGGAAAACATCATGCTTGCGGCTGTCAAAGCAAAGGGCAGAACGGTGATACGGAACGCGGCGAAGGAACCGGAGATCGTGGATCTTGCCGGATTTCTGAACCGTATGGGTGCAAAGGTGAAGGGGGCAGGCGGAGCGGTGATTTCGGTGGAGGGAGTTGCAAAACTGAACGGCGTGGAATATACTCCCATATCCGACCGGATCGAAGCGGGAACATTTCTCATTGCGTCGGCGATGTGCGGCGGTGAACTCCTTCTGCGGAATACAGATTCGGATAATCTTGCTTCACTTATACATAAACTTTGCGAAATCAGTTGCAAAATTCATGCGGAAGATGATAAAATATATATACAGAGCGAAAGGCGTTTATCTCCGAAACTGGTGGAGACGTCGCCGTATCCGGGGTTTCCCACGGATCTGCAGGCGCAGATGACGGCACTTGCCTGTATATGTGAGGGTGCGACGGTGATTGTAGAAAATCTTTTCGAAACGCGCTTCAAGCATATACCGGAGCTGATCCGAATGGGGGCGGACATTACGGTGCGCGGCAGGAGCGCGTTTATCCGAGGGGTTCCGACCCTGAAGGGAGCGGACGTCTTTGCGGGAGATCTGCGCGGCGGCGCGGCTTTGACGCTTGCGGCGATTTCGGCGGAAGGGTTGAGTACGGTATCCGATTTAAGTCATATCGACAGAGGATATTCCGGATTCGAATATAAACTTCGCGGGATCGGCGCGCGGATTCGCCGTATCGGAGTCTGACGAACAAATCTTACATAAGAGGAGGCGCTATGCGTAGCAAACGGTTTGTCATCGTATATGCAATAGCCATATTTTTGATAATATTCTTTATCACGCTCAATTCGGTATGCGCGATCACTCGTTTTGAAGTGTATTACGATGTCGGAAGCGCGGAAATGGAAAAGAGTGCGCGGGAAATGCAGCAGACGCTGGAGGAACAATATCTCAAAAAGAGCTTTTTGTTTTTCAATGAGTCGAACGCGATTGAGACCGTAGCGAGAGAGAGCAACGGATATCTGGAAGTTACGTCGGTTGAGAAGCATTTTCCGAATCGTATTGAGATGACGGTGCGCGAGCGTTTTGAAAATTTTGCTTTTGAGCGTAACGGAAAATATTATGTGGTCGGAGATGACGGGAAAGTAATCGCCGTCAAAGACGAAAACGTAAACAACATAATCGGCAGCAACATTGAAATTCAGGGCATCTCTTTCGGAGAGCAGAAAGTCGGGGAAATGTTTACGGTTTCATCCGGTTATGAAACGGCTTATGCGGCGCTGAATAAATTATTTGATGAACTGGATGCGATGGGATATCGCGGCAATATAACAAAGATCTATTATAAATCGCTGGGAATTGTGAATGATCCTCAAAACAACAAGACGCTGTTTTATGCGCAGACGGTGGAAGGGATCGGGTTCTGGATCGTAAATCCTGAAAAAGATACGGAACAGAAGATACGCGACGTGCTGGAAATCTATAAAAACATGGACGATCTGGATCAGATTCCTGAGGAAGAATTGGGGCAGATGCAGACAAGCGGATCGATTCTGCGCATGAGCGGATACATTATTGCGGTGGATTCGCAGCCTGTGCAGTACAGTACGAGCACGCCGCCTATGTTTGATACGTTTTTCCCGCAAAATTAGGATAAAAAAATATGACAACGTTCTCCGAAAAATGTGCTCGGAGAACGTTTTTTTATTGACAAAAAAGTAAAAGTACTATATAATAGTGTTTGTATAATAACACTGTAAAAACAAGAGAAAAACGGAGAGAAAAATGAGCCGCAAAAGCGTAGCAGTGCTGGACGTGCGTTCGGCGTCCGTGACTGTCCTGATCGGGGAGCGCGGAGTGAACAATACCTTTGTTTTCAAGGGGATTCATAGTGAAGCGTACGACGGATTTTCGGATGCGGAGTTTTTTGATCTGAACGGTTTGCAGAAGGCGGTAACCGAATCGCTGACGGAAGCGCAGCGCAGCTTTGGCGAGCGGATCAAAGAGATCTATGTCGGGGTGCCGGGAGAGTTCTGCAAGGTCTTGACCAAGCGTTGTTTTATGAGCTTTCAGAGCAAACGTCGTGTAACTTCGTACGATCTGAACGCTTTGTTTTCGCAGGGATATGGCGGAGAGGAGCAGAATTACGATCTGATCCGGCAGAGTGCGGTGTGTTATATAACTTCGGACAAGCGGCGCACGATCGATCCGGTCGGGATGGTCAGCGATTCGCTGGAAGGGTATCTGAGTTATTTTCTGGCAGACAAGCGTTTTGAAGAGATCTTCCGAAACATGTTGGCGGAATACGGTATCATGAAAGCGGAATTTTTGCCGACGTCTTTGGCGGAAGCACTGTATCTGATCCCGTCGGAAACGCGGGACGATTATGCGGTATTGCTGGATATAGACAAACTTTCCATGACATTCAGCGTTGTCTGCGGGAACGGGATCGTGTATCAGAATGCCTGTTCGGCTGGCGGCGGACACGTAACGGCGCAGCTGTATACGGGAGATGATCCGGTGGATGTTCCTTTTGATGTGGCGGAAGCGATGATCGGGAAGATCAATCTTTCGAGCAAGGAATCATCGGATTCGACAATCGAATATGTAGATAAAATGCAGTCTTACGTACTTCCCGTGCGTTTGCTCAAGGAGCGGGTAAAGGAAGGGCTGGATCTGTTATGTGAGGTGATCAATCAATGTCTGGAATTGTTCGGCGATTCGAGCATTGATTATAAACCGATTTTGCTGACGGGGGAAGGGATCACCGGCATACGCGGAGCGAGAGAGCATCTTTCGGGGCGTCTGAACAAAGTGGTTGAAATAATAGCACCGAAGTTGCCTTATTATAACAAAGCGGCGCAGAGTTCGCATCTGAGCCTTTTGAATATGGCGCTGGAAACCAAGCGCGAAAAAAGTTTTTTACACAAATTCTTTAACGGAATCGGAGGGTAAATACCATGTTTAATAGTTTGGACAGTTTGTCCGGAGTGGCGAGAATCAAAGTTATCGGCGTCGGCGGCGCAGGCAATAATGCCGTGAATCGCATGATCGAGGCTGGGATTCAGAGCGCAAGTTATGTTGCTGTCAATACGGACAAGCAGATCCTTTTGCTGTCCAAAGCGGAGAATAAGATTCAGATCGGATCGACGCTTACGAAAGGGCTGGGCGCCGGAGCTGAGCCGGAAGTAGGTCGTGCCGCAGCGGAAGAGAGCAAAGAAGTCCTGACGGAAGCGGTGAAAGATACAGATCTTCTTTTTATTACGGCAGGCATGGGCGGCGGAACCGGTACGGGTGCTGCACCTGTCATTGCGAAGATTGCGCGCGATCTGAAAATTCTGACGATCGCGATCGTAACGGAGCCTTTCAATTTTGAAGGAAAGAAACGTATGGACAATACGGCGAAAGGTTTGGAGAACCTGAAAAAGTATGTCGATACGCTGATCATCATTCCGAACGATAAAATTACGAGTGTGGTTCCCAAGAACACGCCGATGGTGGAAGCACTGCGTGTGGCGGACGAAATTCTTAAACAAGGTATTCGGGGTATTGCGGATCTAATCGTAAATCCTGCGCTGATCAACCTCGACTTTGCGGATGTTCGCACGATCCTGAAAGATCAGGGACTTGCGCACATGGGTGTGGGCGTTGCGAAGGGTGAGAACAGAATCGTGGAAGCAGTACGCCTTGCGGTCAATTGCCCGCTTTTGGAAACGACGATCGAAGGAGCGAAGGGCGTTATTTTAAACATTGTCGGCGGAAACGATCTGACAATGGACGAAGTCCAGACGGCCGCTACTCTTGTGCAGAGCGTCGTGGACTATTCTGCCAATATTATTTTCGGTGCATGCATCGACAGCAATATCAACGATGAAGTGGAAGTTACAGTCATTGCGACGGGATTCCCTCATATTGAAAACATGTACAATCCGAAGGATGAGCGCAATGTGGCGAGCCGCAATTTCTTTGTGAACAGAGGATTGCCGGAACGCAATGCGGATGAAGCGCCTGCACAGCCTGCAGCGCCCGCACAGAATGCATCGCCTTC
>CASEWU010000030.1 GCA_949291725.1 uncultured Bacillota bacterium | reverse complement strand
CGGCCGTTACGGGTTCGGCGCTCACCTTTCGCGCTTCCGATAAAGCTTTCTGCGGGAATTCCTCCGCAAGATCCTGCGTACGGATGATCGCTTCCTCTTCCGTGTTCAGATCTCCGCCCTGCCCCAAAATTTCCAGGATCTCTCCTTCGGGATCTTTGCCTTCCGGATAGGCGACGATTTTCACGAGCACCTTTTCGCCCGAATATGCCCTGAGTCCTCCGACGATCCTCACAGGTTCGCAGAACTTCCGCTCGTCCGCTTCCACCATTCCGCACCGACGGTCCCTGTAATATGTTCCCGTCAGCCGGACCATGCCGCGCTTTAAAATACTGTAAACCGCCGCTTCGTCTCCGTGCTCCCCGCCTACAAGGCGTACAAATACCGTATCACCGTGCAGTGCGCCTCGCAAAGATTTATGCGGTATAAACAAATCGTTTTGTCCTTCGCGCAGTAAAAACGCAAAGCCCCGTTCGTTGCCCTGAATGGTGCCGCGAATCAGCCCAAGCTTTTCAGGCAAAACATATCTGCCGCGATCATCCCTTACAATGCTGCCTTCCGACTCCAGATCCTTTAACATTCGCAAAATACTTTCGCGCTCGCCTTTCCCTCCGGCACCGAGCAATCTGCAGATTTCGGAATACTTTTTATAACAAAGTTCGCCTGTATTAAATTTTTCCGTTAAAATTTCAATCGCTGTCATCTTCGATTTTCTCCGTCCGCACTGCGGCAAATTCGCCGTTTTTCCGCCTCTTTTATTATTTTACGGAAAAAGAAAAGCGGCTATTCATCAGAATAGCCGCCGAAATCGCCGCATGTTAAGCTGCAACGCCCCAAATCGTACCAAATTGGAGAATGAAGAACAGAACCGCCAATACGCCGAGCACGATCAGTGAAATGGTCGTCCATTTCTTCATCTTGCTTTCCATTGACCTGCCCTTATTCTTACCGAAGAAGGTCTCACTGCTTCCGCCGAGTGCGTCGATACCCGTAGAGTTTCCGGGTTGAAACAATACGATCACGATCGCGACGATCGCAGCCAAAACCATCAGCGCCAAAAGTACAAGGCTGACTATCTGATATACTGTCCATACCCCGTCGCTGGGCAACGGAGCCAACATATTATTGATCATAGACATCATGTCGGGCATAATTCTCACTCCCCTGAACTGACTTTTAAAATCCAATGCTTGTATAGTATAGCATAACACAAAGGATTTTTCAACCTTTTTTCATTCGGTTTTACACGATTTTTTCAGATTTTCAAATTTTTTTAGCGCTCGATCAGCGTCTTGCCCGTCATTTCAGCGGGTACGGCAAGCCCCATCATGTCCAAAAGCGTGGGTGCAAGATCCGCCAGCACGCCGCCCGAACGCAATTTTTTGCCCTTGAACGCATCGCATACCAAAACGACCGGTACAGGGTTCGTCGTATGCGCCGTAAACGGAGAGCCGTCCTCCGCGATCATCTTGTCCGCATTTCCGTGATCGGCCGTCAAAAGCGCGCCGCCGCCCATTTCCAGGATCTTTTTCAGAACCTTGTCCACACACTCGTCCACCGTTGCCACAGCCTTTTCCGCCGCTTCCAGAACACCCGTATGTCCGACCATGTCGCAATTTGCAAAGTTCAGGATCATCACGTCATATTCGCCCGTAGAGAGCTGTTCGATCACCTTATCCGTAACTTCATACGCGCTCATCTCCGGCTTCAGGTCATATGTCGCTACCTTCGGCGACGGGATCAGTACGCGAACCTCGTCTTTATTCGGCGCTTCCACACCGCCGTTAAAGAAAAAGGTAACATGCGCATATTTCTCCGTCTCCGCAATGCGAAGCTGCTTCTTTCCCAAAGACGCAAGATACTCGCCCAATGTGTTTTTTAAACTCTGCTTTTTAAAAGCTACCTGCACATGCGAGAAAGTCGCATCGTATTCGGTAAAACATACATAGTAAGGAGCCAGATATCCCGTCTTTCTTTCAAATCCCGTAAACTCCGGTTCGGTAAAGGCACGGGTGATCTCTCTGGCACGGTCGGGACGGAAATTGAAGAAGATCACGCTGTCCCCTTTCTCCACCAATGCCACAGGCTTGCCGTCTTTCACCACGTTTGTCGGCAGAATAAATTCATCCGTAACATCGCCTTTGTAGGATTCTTCGATCGCTTCCGCCGCATCTTCCGCATGGATCCCGTTCCCCAGCGTCAGCATCTCATATGCCTTCGAAACGCGCTCCCAGCGATTGTCCCGATCCATCGCGTAATATCTTCCGCATACCGATGCGATCGTCCCGAACTTAAGCGCATCCATTTCTTTTTGCAATTCGCGCACAAACTCCGCGCCCGACGTCGGCGAAACATCGCGTCCGTCCATAAAGCAATGTACATATGCATTGTCCAGGCCCTGCTCCTTGCACATCTTTAAAAGCGCGTACAAATGCGTATTGTGGCTGTGTACGCCGCCGTTGGACAAAAGTCCCCAAATGTGCAATTTCTTCCCGTTTTCCTTTGCATTCTTCATTGCTCCGAGCAGCGCTTCGTTTTTGAAAAATTCTCCGTCTTCGATCTCTTTCGTGATCTTCGTCAGCTCCTGATAAACGATCCTGCCGGCGCCCATGTTCAAATGCCCGACTTCCGAATTGCCCATCTGCCCGTTCGGAAGTCCGACACTCAGGCCGGACGCACCCAGCTGCGAAGACGGGTATTCCGCCATGTATTTCTTTACATTGGGACTGCCTTCCAAAGCAATCGCATTCCCTTTTGTTTCGGGATTGATCCCGTATCCATCCATAATAATAATCGCATAAGGTTTCTTCATTTTTCTTACCTCGCCTGTAAACTCTTTCCTTATTATTATAACTTATCCGCTCGTTTTTGGCAAGCCGACAAACACATTTTTACGAAAAATACCTTTATTTGCGGCCTTTCTTTTCCCTATTGTTTCCCCGATTTTTTCTCTTTTTTGCTTTATTTTTTTCTCGTCGCCAAGCTTTAATAAACATTATCAGTGTTTTTGTTTGGTAAAATAATTGCACATACATTCACATGGTTTTACTTGACAAACATTATCAAACGTGATATGATTATTGACAAGAAACTATTGAGAAGGCCGCTTGGGAAGCGGCAAAATTTGGGACATGACGGTAAGTTAGCCGTAAATTCAAAGAGGGCGAAAACAAGCGATCTGCGAAGCAGAAAGGGTAAAGCGCTGTTTTCGCTTGAATCTATGCTGACATCGGCGTATTAACGCAAAACGTATTTTGACGTTAAAATCTCACCCGCCGGTTATCTATACGGTTATGTTTGCAAAAATTTTAAAGACTTTGAGGAAAGAAAACGACACGACACAGTGCGAGTTGGCGGATAAGTTAGGTGTAAAGCAGTCCACTGTCAGTAGCTGGGAAATCGGTCGTTCGCGTCCCACGTTTGAACAGATCATCGAGATTTCAAATATATTCAATACAAGCACAGATTATCTGCTCGGCAAATCAGACAGCGAAAATAATTACGTATACACCGACAACAAAACCTTACAGAATTTTTACGTCGACTTCGGCAGACTTTCCAAAGCAGAACAGACTTTCATTGTAAAAAGCGTACGCGCATACGTTGAAAGCAAATAACATCTACCGTTTTGAAAATCCTTTGTGAAAGCTTTTTGTTTTTTACAAAGGTATTTTCTCGGCGATATGATTAGTATTATTGATTATTTTTAATAATTATTATCGCAAAAAATCATAACGCTGCATAATCGGATCTTATTCCCCGCAACATCTGCGGGGAATATTTCTTTCTGCCACTTTTCATAAATATCGGCAAAGCATGTCTATGCGCGGCAATCGGCTTTTTGTACCGCCGTGCCGCCGTCAACCTGCCGACAGACAAAGCGGAGCCATGCAAGATTGCACGGCTCCGCTTTATTCATCTTTCCGTAAGTTACCCTGCCGAAAAGATCTGTTTTTCCGTTCTTTGCGAAAATTGGCGATCACATCGAAAACATTCATTCCGATCCCCAACACAATATAAGAATAATACAGCACAAAGCGCCAGATCAGTACATACCAGAACAGTACTCCGGACGCGATGGATGCAAAAGCAAGCATGAAAACTGATTCGACCGCACCCGAGTTTCCGGGAGTCGGAATGAATACGGCGGCATATGTGGAGTACATCGCCAACCCTACGACCGTGAAAAACAATTCCCACCCCGGCGTAACATATTGTCCGCACAACGCGATCAAAAGAAAATAAGGAATGATGAACTGTATGACCGGCTCTGCCATGCACAACAAAAACAAGAGCAAAAACCATACGGGATGGCGGAATATAAACTGCGAAAATACGGCAAAATCATCCATCCATTTGCGGATCCGCGCCTGCATTTTTTCGGAATTTTTGACAATATGGATTTTATACAGGATCCTGACAATCAAATTGGCGACCCAAGCCACCGCACGCGGACAAAACACGACAAATATCACGACGATCGGGATCAAACCGTTAATACAAAACCCGATCCACCCGCATATATACACCGTCGTGCGCGTAACCGTATCTTCAATTGCCGAAAGCGTTCCCGCAAGGCAACCCATGACCACGGCGGCAAAAATTGTCCACGCAAACATCTGAACGCCGTATTTGACCATCGTTACCGACGCACTGTTGGCTCCCGGCATTCCCTGTTTGTGCAGATAATAAATCTGCATCGGCTGCCCACCCGTTGCCGTCGGTGTGATATTCTCGTAATATTTCCCCGTCAGAGCAACTTTCATGTCCTTATGAAACCCCAGTCTGAACCCGTTGCATCTGTTCAAGAGCGTGTATTTAAGGGAATCCAGCAGAAACCCTACAATAAAAAGAGCAACTACCAAAAGGAGATACCAGCCGTTCATATTGGCGATCATCTCACCGAACGTCGCCGAATTCCCCTTCTGCAGCGTATTGCTCAATTGCACAAGCACCGAAACCACGCATGCAATAATCAGAATCGATACGATCGTGAAAATTATATTTTTCCGCTTTCGCTTCCGAATATCTTGCGCAGAAACTTCTGCCGTCCTGCTTATCTCTGTTTCTTCCTTAGCGGAAGGAACAGAGATCACCTCTGCCTGCGATTCCTTTTCTGTTTTTTCTTTCGGATCAAGATTGTTTTCCTGTTTCTCCATAACTCCTGTCAATCCGGCTTATTTGCAACATTGTAACATAAAACATCTTTTGCCGCTACCAAATATATGCCGAATCATGAAAAAAAAGAAACTAATTCTTATTTTTCCCCAAAGATGCTCCAAAATCCTGATTTTTTCGACGCATCATCAGCATGGAAAATAGACAGACCGCAGCCGCAAAAGGTACAGACGACAGTACAAAAAAAGCGGCGCGCATTGACTGCGCCTGCGTGATCGCTCCCGAGACGGCCGGCAGAACAGCCGCTCCGATATCCTGCGACAGCGCCAGGGATGCAAGCATCCATCCGCCCGATTTCGGAAGAAAGTCTGCCGCCGCGGACATAGCCCCCGGCGACAGCACTCCCACAAACGCGCCGCAAAGGATCGCAAATACAAGTCCCAGCATCGGAACGTCGACCAGAGCCGCCAAAAGATACATGGCGCACGCCGCCAGAGCAGAACCGATCAGCATAGGGATCGGAGGTTTGTTTTTCCTGCGTTCCGCAAACACATACAGCGTTCCGCCTACCCCCAGACATGCCGCAAAAAGCGCGCACCCGACTGCCGCCCCCGTTTCAGCGCCGAACGTACTCGCCGCAAACGACGAGATCCACTGATTCATCACGACCTCTGCCCCATATCCGAAAAATACAGCCAGTATCGAAAGAAGATAAAAAGGATGAAAAGCCGAACGTACCGGCACATGCTTTTCCGTTTTCGGAAGATCCGTCCGGATCAGCAATACAAGAACAAACGCCGGTACAATCGCCAGGATCAAAACCGCCGAATTCCAGCTTACGGAACCGAATACAGAAAAAAAGCCAAGCAAAAACAGCGCCAGTCCTACCTGTGCCCATGCGTAAATCGTATGTAGCAAACACAGACCCCCGCCCTCCGATTTCGGCAGTGCTTCCGCCGCGTTCGACAAAACCACTTCCAGCATTCCGCCGGCAAACGCAAACAAGATCGTTGCGGCAATGATCGAAAAATACATCGAATCCGTGCAAACATATGGCAGGATGCCGTAAAAAATAAGCCCCGTACAGGAAAGCACCGCCGCAATACACGCAAGCAGCCGCGGCGAAAACCTGTCTATAAAAAACAACAGCAAAAAATCCGCGCATAACTGCGCGGCAAACCCGGCTGCCGTCAAAAAGCCCAGTTGTACATATGTAAAACCGTACAATCGCATGAACGGTACAAACAATATCGCCGTAACATTCGTAATGATCGCCTGATTCACGACTCCGGCATGGCAAACCAGAGAAGTTTTTACCCCGTTTCCCTTGTGCATAATTTTATTCCGTCCGCAGTAGAAAAGTGTTCTCTATATTGTATGCCCCGCTTTCCTCTTTCGGTGCGTTTTACGGATTTGTCAGACACAAGCGCTTGACGAACGCGCAAAAAAATGATACCATGAAACCATGAACAGCAACATCGAACAAGTTTTACAATCCCATAATTTTTTGCCCATCGGCGAACAAAATCCGAAGATCAAACAGCTCAAAGGAGTGATCTCCAATACCAAACCCAACCCGCGCAAACTGTTTGCTGCGGAAGGGATCTGGATGCTTTCCATGTGCGAAAAATTTCATACGCCCATCGACAGTCTGATCCTGTGTCCCGAACATATCCGCACGCCCGAAGCCGCGACCCTCGCCGATAAGATCGCTTCGCGCGCCGGAGAACTTTACACCGTGTCCGCCAAAACATATGAAAAAATTTCCGAACGCGGACAGCCGGACGGTCTGCTGGCCCTCGCACAACTGCCCCGCCACGAGCTTTCCGATTTTCACCCCCAAAACAACGCCGTCATCCTGATATTGGACGGCGTGGAGATCCCGGGAAATATCGGCACGATGATGCGTATGGCCGACGGCGCAGGCGTAGACGGCGTATTTCTCTGCAACCGAAAAGCACGTCTGACACATCCCAAGCTCATCAAGGGAAGCCAAGGCGCGATCCTTTCCGTGCCCTTTTTCGAATTTGAAACGGTCGCCGCCTGCAGAGAGTGGCTGGACAAAAACAACTTCACCGTATATCTTGCAGATACGCGCGCAAAACTGTTTTACTACGACGAGCCGTTCGGAAAAAAGACAGCCCTCGTTATGGGCAGCGAACGCTATGGCATTTCCCGCGAATGGTATGACGGTGCTTACCAGATGATCGCCATCCCCATGGAAGGCAGCTGCGATTCACTGAATGTCGGCGTTGCCGCCACCGTGCTCGCCTATGAAGCTGTCAAAAAAAATAAGTTTATACCGCAACACCTGAAACCTTGAACAAACTTCCCTTTCTCATGCCCGGCACACAAAGCAGAAAAAATTTCCGTTTTCTGTGTACTTATACAGAATCTTCCGGATTACGTTTTTATCGGTAATTGCGTTTTCATCGGTTTAAAAGCGGAGTGCGGCGCCACAAAAAATTGGCCGCACACCCCATTATTTTTTAACGTACCCCCCACGG
>CASEWU010000029.1 GCA_949291725.1 uncultured Bacillota bacterium | reverse complement strand
CAAATAAAAAACAGCCACCTCTCGGTGGCTGCTGAAAAATTGTTGCGATTGTCAGGAACTTCGAGCACGAGTAGTGCCGCCGGTACCATGCGCTTGAAGCGCCTAATCAAGCCACCGGCTCAGCCGGTGGTACTTGACTGCCGCCGATCGCAGGAACTTCAGAGGCAGGCGTATCTGATTATTTTTTTCCGTTCCAGCAATAAGTGCAGCACTTGCAGGAAGGTATTCCTGTAGAGGACAGCATATCGTCCAGACGGTGGTAACGAAGGGATGTGAATTGCAGTTCGCTTCGGATCGCTTCGATCATGGCTGCATATTCATCACTGTCGGGATCGGTGTATTTATCCAACTTGGCTTCGTAATTTTCGCCTTCCAAGGCCGCGACTTTGCGGCGTGCGATCAATTCAAGTTCGGAAGAAGATCTCGAAAAATTCAGGTAAGGACATCCGAACAGAAGGGGCGGACAGGCAAGACGTATATGAAGTTCTTTGGCTCCGCTGCCGTACAGAAAATCTGCCGTTCCGCGCAACTGTGTGCCGCGTACGAGCGAGTCATCGATGAGGACCAGACGCTTATTGCGGATCATTTCGTCGATGGGAATAAGTTTCATGTGCGCGATGAGGTCGCGGCGGCTCTGGTTTTGCGGCATAAAGGAGCGCGGCCATGTGTGTGTATATTTCACGAACGGACGGGTCAGAGGCAGTTTGGATTTATTTGCATACCCGATCGCGTGTGCCGTGCCGGAATCGGGAAGTCCCGCTACGGCGTCTGCAGTAATATTGTCGCGCTGTGCCAGCATTGCGCCACAGTGGTAGCGCATATTCTCTACATTCAGACCTTCATAGGACGACGCCGGATTTCCGTAGTAGACCCAAAGGAAAGTACAGATCTTCATTTCTTTGGAGGGAGCGTTGAGAACATCGATCCCGTCGGCGGAAATAAAGTCGATTTCACCGGGGCCTAATTCTTTGAAGTGCTGGTATCCCAGATTCAGATAGGCAAACGACTCAAAGGAAACGCAGAAAGCTTCGGATTTTTTACCGATCACGACAGGTGTGCGGCCCATTTTATCGCGCGCTGCATAAATCCCTTTGGAGGTCAGGATCAGAATGGACATGGACCCTTCGATGGCATTTTGAGCGAGTCGGATCCCTTCCGGGATCGTTGATCCGCGGTTGATAAGGGAGGCGCAAAGTTCCGTTGCGTTAATGTTTCCGCCGCTCATTTCCAAAAAATGGGTGGCTCCTTCGTCAAATGCCTTTTTTACGAGTGCATCGATGTTATTGATCCTGCCAACGGTTGCAATTGCAAAATTACCGAGATGCGACCGTACAAGAAGAGGCTGCGGTTCGCTGTCGGAAATACATCCGATTCCGATATTTCCCTTCATTTCATCGAAATCGCGTTCGAACTTCGTACGAAAAGGTGAATTTTCGATATTATGAATCGCACGGTTAAATCCGCTCTCTCCGTAGACGGCCATGCCACCGCGCCGCGTACCGAGGTGGGAATGATAGTCCGTACCGAAAAACAAATCAAAAACACACTCTTTTTTTGAAACTACGCCAAAAAAACCGCTCAAATTTTTTGCCTCCGTGAATAAATAATTTTTGCATACCGATCAATGATAAAACGCAAAATACCTTTTTATTATAACATAATTAAATAAAAAAGTCAGCAGTTTATTTGATTGGCGATGAATTTTTAAAATAATTTGCCTGTTCGATATTAAAAATTTACGGTGTTTGCTCGAAAAAATTTTTTAAGCACACGGAGGAGATTGTTTTTTAGACAGATCGTGCTGCCGAACGCTT
>CASEWU010000028.1 GCA_949291725.1 uncultured Bacillota bacterium | reverse complement strand
GCGGAATACGGGGTCGTGTTGTTGCTGAAAGGGCATACGAGCGTGATCACAAACGGCAAATTTTCGATATTCAATACGGAGGGTACGCCTGCACTGGCAAAAGGCGGAAGCGGCGACGTTTTGTCGGGGATCATAGCTTCGCTGGCGGCGCGCGGTGTGAACGGAATGGATGCCGCATCGTGCGGTGCGTTTTTGTTGGGCAGAGCCGGAGTTTTAGCGCAGAGGCGGTTCGGGGAATACTCCGTAACGCCGGGCGATGTGATCCGCGAATTGCCTGCGGCAATTTTGTCTTTGCGCGAATTTTAAAAACAAAGCGGTATAAATGCAGCCGGAGCTGTCAATACTAATTTCGGGAAACATGACCGAACGGTTTCAGCGTTTTCTTACATATACTGTAAGGGGAGTGTTTTCCGAAAGAGAAAGAGCGAGGTTGCAACAAATTATGGATATCAAGAGAGGGGAACTGTATTACGCCGATTTGAGTCCCGTCGTAGGCAGTGAACAGGGCGGCGTGCGTCCCGTGCTGGTGGTGCAAAACGATGTCGGGAACAAATACTCTCCCACGGTCATAGCGGCGGCGGTTACGAGCAAACTGACCAAGGCGAAACTTCCCACGCACATCGAAATTGCGGGCAGATCTTACGGCCTGCAGCGCGATTCCGTCATTTTGCTTGAACAGATTCGTACACTGGATAAACGCCGTCTGAAAGAGCGCATCGGTGCTCTGCCCGATTCGACCATGCGCCGCGTAGACGGCGCTTTGCTCATCAGTTTGGGCTGTGCCGAACCTCATTCGGCTGCCAATTGAACAGCGGTATATTCGGCGCGGGCGCGCGGCTTTTCGGCCGCGCGCCCCTTATAATCTCAACAGCAACTGTGCGCCCGAAATGTACACAGGCCTGTTTTTTAATTTGTACCGAATAGCGAAACGTTCACACAAAAAAGTGAACGTTTCGCTCATTTTTTGAAAAAAATCGCAAAAATTTTTTGTACATCTATTGATTTTTTTTATAATTTTCATTATAATGTTTATGACTGTGAAAAAAATGAAAAACAGAGGTCTGCTATGAAAAACGGTTGCAAAGACAAAATTGTCAGCGGCAAAACAGCGCTTGGCATCGAATTCGGTTCGACGCGCATCAAAGCCGTGTTGGTGGATGATGAGAATCATCCGATCGCATCGGGAGGGCACGAATGGGAAAACCGTTTTGAAAACGGGATCTGGACTTACACATTGGATTACGTCTGGGGCGGTTTGCAGCATTGTTATGCGGAGCTGGCGGCGGACGTAAAGGAAAAATACGGCGTTGTTCTTACGAAGATCGGGGCGATCGGAATTTCGGCGATGATGCACGGTTACATGGTGTTTGACAAAGCGGGAGAACTTCTTGTGCCGTTCCGTACCTGGCGCAACAACAATGCGGCGCCGGCGGCAGAAAAACTTTCGGCGCTGTTTAGGTATCATATTCCGGCGCGCTGGTCTGCGGCGCATCTGTATCAGGCGATCCTGAATAAAGAAGATCACGTTTCGAGGATCGATTTTCAGACGACCCTGGAAGGGTATGTGCACTGGAAACTGACGGGGCGCAAGGTGATCGGGATCGGAGAAGCGTCGGGAATGTTCCCGATCGATTCAAAAACGCGCGATTACAATGCGCAGATGCAGGCAAAATTTGACGCTTTGCTTGCGGAGAACGGGTTGCCATTCAAGCTTCGCGATATTTTCCCGAAAGTGCTTATAGCGGGAGAGGACGCGGGAAGACTTACCGAAGAGGGCGCAAAACTTTTGGACCCGTCGGGAAATCTGGAAGCGGGGATCCCCCTGTGTCCGCCGGAAGGAGACGCAGGGACGGGCATGGTCGCGACGAATGCCGTCAAACCTCGGACAGGCAATGTATCTGCGGGAACGTCGGTGTTTGCGATGATCGTGCTGGAAAAAGAGCTTTCCCGACCGTATGACGAGATCGATCTCGTTACGACGCCTGTGGGCGATCCCGTCGGAATGGTGCATTGCAACAACTGCACGTCCGATCTGAACGCCTGGGTAAACTTGTTCGGTGAGTTTGCGCAACTGGCAGGGATCCGTATCGATAAGCCTGCTCTTTATGATATGCTGTATTTTCAATCGGAAAAAGGCGACAAGGACTGCGGCGGGTTGCTGGCGTATAATTATGTTTCCAACGAACATATTACGAAGGTATCGGCAGGCAGGCCGTTGTTCGTGCGCACGTCGGAGAGCAAATTTGATCTTGCAAACTTCATGCGGGCGCATTTGTATGCGTCGTTGGGGGCGCTCAAGACGGGTTGCGATATCATGCTGAAAAAAGAAGGCGTGCAACTGGACGCGATCACGGGCCACGGCGGACTGTTCAAGACAGAGCGCGTGGGACAAAGTTACCTTGCGGCGGCGATCGGCGCGCCCGTTACAGTCATGAAGACGGCGGGCGAGGGCGGAGCCTGGGGCATTGCGATCCTTGCCAATTACCTTATCACGAAAAAGGAAGGCGAGAACCTGGAAGATTACCTCGATCAGCGCGTTTTTGCGGGGCAGAAAGGCGTAACGCTGTCGCCCGACCCGGCGGACGTGGAAGGGTTTGATGCTTTTGCTAAGCGGTATGCGGACGGGCTTCCGATCGTGAGGGAAGCGGTCAAGTGCATGAAAGAATAAAAATATACGAGATGTCCAAGATTGCGGATAAAAAGAAATCGGAGAAAAGTGCTATGTTAGAAAAATTAAAAGAGAAGGTTTTACAGGCAAATTTGGATCTTGTAAAGCATAAACTTGTGTTGTTTACATGGGGTAATGTCAGTGAGATCGACCGTGAAAGCGGACTTGTCGTGATAAAACCGAGCGGTGTTTCATATGAGAATATGACGGCGGAGGATATGGTTGTCGTGGATCTGAACGGAAAGGTCGTGGACGGAAAACTGCGCCCTTCGAGCGATACTCCGACGCATCTGGAATTTTACAAAGCGTTTCCCGATGTGGGCGGCGTAACGCATACGCATTCGACGTTTGCGACCGGTTGGGCGCAGGCGGGAAGGGATATTCCTTTCTACGGAACAACGCATGCGGATTATTTCTACGGCGATATTCCCTGCGCGCGTTCTCTGACGCAGGCGGAAATCGAAGGCGAATATGAAAAGAATACGGGCTTGGTGATCATTGAGCGCTTTACGAAAGATCACATCAAACCGCTGGAAGTTCCGGGGGTTCTGATCAAAAGCCACGGCGTATTTGCGTTCGGAAAGGATTCGGATGCCTCCGTTTACAATGCTACGGTTATAGAAGAAGTTGCCAAAATGGCGTTCATTACCGAGAGTGTCAATCCGAAAGTGCAGCGAGCGGACAAGTTTATGATGGATAAACACTATTTGCGCAAGCACGGCAAAAATGCGTATTACGGACAAAAGTAAGACAAAATACTCTCGTGCACAGGGAGGAGTTGTCTGATTGTTGCAGATTTTTGCCGTATACGTTATCTTAGAATTCTGACGAAACGAAGTATGCATTATTAAATCTGTATTTAAAAAATTTGCGCAAGAAAGTGTTTTAAACTGCGTTTTTTGCGCGAAGATAGAGATCAATTTATCAAAAATTTGCGAGGTATATAAAAATGAAAGAGAAGGTCGTTTATTGGATCACGGGATCGCAGACGCTTTACGGAGCGGATGTATTGGAACATGTTGCACAGCACAGCGAAGAAATGGCGAATTACGTCGACAAAAAAATGCCGGTTACGGTGAAATATCTGACGACGTGCAAGAGTTCGGATGAGATCGTGGCGGCGGTGAAGAAGGTGAATGCAGACGATGACTGTATCGGTATCATCACGTGGTGCCATACGTTTTCTCCCGCGAAGATGTGGATCCGCGGTTTGAGCATGCTGCAAAAACCGATGTGCCATTTTGCGACGCAGTACAATGAAAAACTGCCGTACGGGACGATCGACATGGATTTCATGAACGAAAACCAGGCGGCGCACGGCGACAGAGAATTCGGCTATATCGTGTCGCGTCTGCGCATGGACAATAAAGTGATCGTCGGGTATTACAAAGACGAAGAAGCGTTGAAACAGTTGGCGGCGTGGTGCCGTGCGGCGGCCGGATTTGCTTTTTCCAAGAATCTGAAAGTGTGCCGTTTTTCGGATAACATGCGCGACGTTGCGGTAACGGAAGGCGATAAAGTGGAAGCGCACATCAAGTTCGGCTGGCAGGTCGATTATTACCCGATCGGCGATCTGGTCGAATACATCGAAAAAGTAACGGAAAAAGAAGTCGATGCGCTGATGGCGGAATATGAGAAAAAATATGTCATGAAGACGGATCGCATCGACGTTGTCCGTGAGCAGGCAAAGTATGAAATTGCGATCG
>CASEWU010000027.1 GCA_949291725.1 uncultured Bacillota bacterium | reverse complement strand
CGCTCATCGGCACATTTTTGACGACTATGTACAGCTTGTTTCCGTCCGACATGGCAACCCCGCCTTCACAGGGAATTTCCGCCTTGCGCACGTCGAACAGAAAATTCTTATTGGCGCGGATAAATTTCCCGATCTCTTTCAGGAGCGCCTTGTCCGTCGGATTGACGGCGCCGTTGCCCATAAGCCCCGTATTGAGAAGGAAATTGCAGTTGCATGCGCGGCAATCCACCAGATTGCCGATGAGTTCGCCCACCGATTTATAATTGCAATCCTGTTTTGCATAGCCCCAATGATCGTTCAGCACCTGGCACATTTCTCCCGCGCGCGGCTTGTCCGAACAATCCACAAACTGCGGCTTGCCCCGCTCAAACGTAACGCTGTCCAGTTCGGGATGCCCCACCTTTCCCAGCTCCGACAATCCCGTATTGTTGATGATCATCGCCTCCGGCTGGTATTTGCGGATCGTCGCATAAAGCCGATCTTCCTGCCAGTCCGCATTCGGTTTGTCCCACATTCCGTCAAACCAAAGCCCGCCGATCTTTCCGTAGTTTTTGCACAATATTGCCACACTTTCGATCAGATAATCCAGATACTTCGGGAAATTCTCCTTATAATCGGGATCGTGCCAGTCCAAAAGAGTATGATAAAAGAATGGCACCAGTCCTTCCGCACGACATGCGTCCGTAAATTCGCGGATCAGATCTCTCCCGCACGCCGAATGCGGCGCGTCAAACGTGCTCAGCCCGCACGTATCGTACAGCGAAAAGCCGTCATGGTGCCGCGTCGTAAGCGTTATATACCGCGCTCCCGACGCTTTCGCCGTCTTTGCAAGCTCGCTCGCCCAACCCTTCCGTATGCGAAAGCGCGACGGGAGCGCTTCGTATTTTGCAACGTCCAGTTTCGGATCCATCGCACGCACCCATTCGCCTCTGCCAAGCACGCTGTACAGCCCGAAATGCACAAAAATTCCGTAACCGAGTTTTTTAAACCGCTCGATATAACCGAACATTCCCTCCATTTTCCTTTTCCCCTTTATATTCATTTTACTTTTTTGCAAAAAGTTTATTATTTTTGCGCCATCGCGATATGGAGACCCGTAATGAATGCGCGCTCGTTGCATTCGCACAGCAGAGCTTTGCCGACAAATTTTTCGTGCAGGCAGTTGATGATGCTCTTTTGCCGCACCGCGCCCGTCGCCGCGATCAGCACGCCCAGCGCGATCATGTTCGCCGTACGGATATCGCCCGCTTCCAGCGCGAGGTCGTTGAGCGGCACATCGTAAACTTTGACATCGTCGCGCCCCGCATAAGAATCGGAAATGGATCCGTTGACAATAATGATCCCGCCGCTCTTCACCCGCGGCGCAAATTTATGAAAACTCGGCGCGTTCAGCGCAATGAGCACGTCGGGTACGCTGCACAGGGGAGAAGCGATCTCTTCATCCGAAAGGATCACCGAACAATTTGCCGTGCCGCCGCGCATTTCCGGCCCGTACGCAGGCAGATAGGAAACTTCCTTCCCTTCATGCAGTCCGCTTTCCGCCAGAAAACGCCCCGCACTCAAAACACCCTGGCCGCCCTGGCCCGCCAAAAGAATCCGAATCATTCCTTCCCCTCCGATTTATCCCTGTATACGCCCAACGGGAAAGTTTTCGTGCATTCCTCGCCCATAAAGCGCAGCGCGTCCACCGGGCGCATATGCCAGTTCGTCGGACAGGACACCAACACTTCGATAAACGTGTATCCCCTGCCCTCCGACTGAAATTTCAGCGCTTTCTTGATGGCCTTCTTCGCCGCAAGCACGTGTTTCACGTCGTGCGTGGACACACGCTCGATATAATACGGCGCGTCCAGCGTCGCAAGAAGCTCGCAGACTCGGATCGGGTACCCGTTCACTTTCGGGTCGCGCCCGTTCTGACAGGTCGTCGCTTTCTGACCGATCAGCGTTGTTGGCGCCATCTGTCCGCCCGTCATGCCGTAAATGCTGTTGTTGATGAATATGATCGTGATGTTTTCGCCCCGCGCCGCCGCATGCACCGTTTCCGCCATGCCGATGGAAGCAAGGTCGCCGTCGCCCTGGTACACGAACACCGTCGAATCGGGCCGGCAGCGCTTGATCCCCGTCGCGACCGCGGGCGCCCTGCCGTGCGCCGCTTCCTGCATATCGCAATTAAAATAATCGTACGCGAATACCGCGCACCCCACCGGCGCGATCCCGATACATTTGTCCTGCAGCCCCAGCTCTTCGATGCTCTCCGCCACCAGCCGATGCACGATCCCGTGCGTACAGCCGGGACAATAATGCATATGCGCGTCCGTCAGCATCTTTGTCTTTTCAAATACTTTCATGCCTTCACCGCCTTTTCCAGGGCGTCTTTCGCCGCCTTGACGATCTCGCTTTCGTCCGGAACGTTTCCGCCCGTACGCCCGTAAAAATACACGGGCTTTTTCCCGTTTACCGCCAGGCGCACGTCTTCCACCATCTGACCCAGCGACAGCTCCACCGACAAAAATGCTTTCGTCTGCGGACGGGAAGCACAGCGTTCGAACGCATTGTCCGGGAACGGATACAGTGTGATCGGTCGGATGCAACCCGCCTTGATCCCCTGTTTCCGCAGCTCGTTCACCGCGCTCTTTACGATCCGCGCGACCGTTCCGTATGCCGTGAGCACGATCTCGGCATCTTCCGTCATATACTCTGCGAACAAGCGCTCTTTGGCGTAAATTTCGTCATACGTCTTCTGTAATTCGTTGATATGCGGTTCCAGTTCTTCCGGTTTTATGATCAGAGAATTCAAAATTCTGCGGTCTTTTCCGAAATGCCCGCTTGTCGCCCACGGCTTTTCGGGAATATCCGAAAGACTGCGCATCGGCGGAAGTTCCACCGGCTCCATCAGCTGGCCGATCATGCCGTCCGCAAGGATCATCGCAGGAACGCGGTAATGATCGGACAAATCGAAGGCGCGGTAGGTCAGATCGCACGCTTCCTGCACCGAACAGGGTGCCAGCACGATCAGATGATAGTCGCCGTGGCCGCCGCCTTTGGTCGCCTGGAAATAATCGCCCTGCGCCGGAAGGATGCCGCCGAGGCCGGGTCCCGCACGCATGATGTTCACCACCACGCAAGGGATCCGCGCACAGGCAATGTACGAAATGCCTTCCTGTTTCAGACTCACGCCCGGACTGGACGAGCTCGTCATCGCGCGCACGCCGGCCCCCGCCGCACCGTATACCATATTGATCGCCGCGATCTCCGATTCTGCCTGTACAAACGTTCCGCCGATCTGCGGCATTTTCACCGACATATATTCCGGAACTTCGTTCTGCGGCGTGATCGGATACCCGAAAAACGCCCGGCATCCGTTGCGGATCGCCCCTTCGCAGATCGCTTCCGTTCCGTGCAATAAAATTTTTGACATAATCTGTTCCTCTTTTCTCGGAAATTTCAATTCGCCGCCGCGATCACTTTTCGACCGTGATCGCACAGTCCGGACACATGATCGCACAGAACGCACACCCGATACAGTTCTGCGGATTCACCGCCTCCGCCACAAAATAACCCGCCGTATTCATGCGATGCTCGCTCAGCGATATCACCTTTTTCGGACAGGCATTCGCGCACAGCCCGCATCCTTTGCATACTTTTTCATCGATCGTGATTTTCGCCATACTTTACACCTTCCCGTTCATAATAAAACATATACTGCTGAAAATATCCGCTGTCTTCCCCGTATCTTTTCTCCAGTTCTTCCGCGATCTTTTCGCGGTTTTTCTCTCTTCCGCCCAGCCGCTCCCGATACACCCGCTCCGTCCATACGTCCACGGGAAAAGCGTCCGTCCGATGAAATCCGAACAGCAAGATGCAGTCCGCAACTTTCCGCCCGACCCCGCGCATCTTCAGAAGCCTTTCGCGAAGTTCCCCCGTTTCCAGCTTTGAAAGCTCTGCCGTGCCGCTTTGCGCAAGTTCACGCGCCGCCGACACGATGTATTCCGCACGGTAACCGAACCCGAGCTTTTTGTAAAATTCCGCATCCTGCTCCGCCAGCTTCTGCGCCGAAGGAAATGCACTGTATTCCCTGCCGAAAAATTCTTTTTTCTCGCCAAGAGCCGCACCGAGCTTTGAAATCATCTGCTTTATGCGAGGTATATTGTTGTTCTGCGACAAAAGAAAGGTTACGATCATTTCCTCCGCGTCCTGGTTGAGAATACGGATCCCTTTCCCGTACCGCGCCGCGTCGCAAAGATATCCGATTCCTGCCCGTTCCGCCCGCGAAACGATCTGAGAATAGTCGCGCGACAAATCAAAATAGAGCGAAAAATATTCCGCATCGTCCGCCTTGCAAACGATCTTAACCGACGTTTCCGTCTCCTCGATGCGGCACGCGCGCGGCCCCGCACATACAAAATATTCGCCGCCCTCTTGTTCAAACCGAAACGTCTGCCCGCATTCCAGCGTCGCCCGCGGCGAAAAATATTCTTTCCCGATTTCCAGTTCTTTTATCGTATCCATAAAAAACAGTACGGCTTATATTATATCACACTCTCCCCGAAAAATCAATTTTTTAAATCACTCCCTTTTTTGTGCCCTTTGCCAAACTTTTCTTCCGCCCGCTTTCTGCCGCCTCTTTTCGCCTTCGCATCCGCTTTTTGATTTCTCCTCTTGTTTGTATTTCCATAATTTTTTTCAGAATAAGGCGCAATCGAAAGATATCCGCGCGAATTTTCGGAATTTTCCGTAAAAAACAGGAAAATTCCGTCGAATTTGCGCTTTTCAGAAAGATATGCACCTTTTTGTTCACAAAATGTTTGCCAAAACCGTAAAATCCGTGTATGATAATGGAGCAATGAGTTTCAAAACAAAGATAAAAAAATCGAGATTCGTTCTCAGCTGTATATTTCTCTGCGGATACGCGCTGTATACGGTCTATGCCGTCTATTACTACCGCACCATCGGCAACGCACTGAGCATTATCCTGCTGTGCCTGATCGCCGTGGCTTTGGCGCTGTCCGTATTCGTTACGGTCGTGAGCTACCGCATCAACCTTATGGACAAGCCGCGCCCTGCCCTTTTGCGGTTCGTCAAAATGACAAAATACGCCGCACAGCTGACCTGTTCGCTCGTCTCGCTCGGCTTCGTACTCTCCGCCGTTCAGAATTTCAACCCCTTCTCGCTGATCATGGCGGTCATTTCCATTCCGTTCCTGATCTGGAGCATTTTCGTAAACGTGCTCGCCGAATACTTCGAACGAAAATTTTCGCGCGGATTCGGCAAAAAAACATATGTCAGCGAGACTCCCAAAGATCCCGACGGTAACCCCGTCGACCTCAGCCGCACGATCGCACAGTACGACGGCCTTGAAAAAATCAAAAAAATGCAAAAACAAGCCGAAAAACGCAGCCATCGGCGCGAAAATTAATTTTCCCCTCGCCGCAAATTGTTCGCTTGCATCGTTTGTTGTTTTAATTTTAAATTCCGCACTTTCAATTTTTTGCCTACTGTTTCCGAGAGAGTGCGACGCTGTTTTCGATTCCGAAATCCCTTCGGCGCAAATAATTTTGCGCCGAAGGGCTTTTTTTTAATCGCTCCAAAATACGTCGATTTTGCTGTTTTTTAAAGCAAATCCGCGCGAAAAGTGCCGTTTTTTTACTGTTTTGCGTTTATGAGTCTGCAAACCGCATTTCGGATTTTTTCACAAATATCTTGACAAGCGGGAAATTTAAATATACAATAAACAAAACCGCTTGTCGGTTCAATTTAGGAGGTAGATATGTTTAAAGGTTTGGAAAAGGTATTCGATATCATCGGCGAGATCCTCGCCGTCGTACTGGTCGTGGTGTTTGCACTCATGATCATCAACGCGAACTTTTCGTTCCTGCCGGACGAAGTTCTCAATGTATTTAAAATCATCCTCAACTACGGATTTCTCGTTCTCTGCGCCGTTGTGGGCTTGGAAGCTATGTCCAAACGCAACTTCATCTTCCAGCTTATCTTTCTCGCCATGCTCGCGCTGATCGT
>CASEWU010000026.1 GCA_949291725.1 uncultured Bacillota bacterium | reverse complement strand
TTTTCGGGAATTGCGGTCGGGACCAGCTTAAACGTCGCGCTCGTCATCTGATTGATGCCGATCCGATACCAACCGTCCGTCACGGCAAGATCGCCGGAGCTGTCCGAACTTCCCATCGTCGTTTCTTTACCCGGTTCGGCGGCATCCTCTCCGTATATCACGACAGAAGTCTGCTGTATCCCCGTAATTCTCTGCGGAGCGGGAAGATATTCGGCATCGGCGCCCATGATGTTTCTCGTAATGCAGACATTCGTCCACGAACCGTTTCCGACAAGCGTAATCACCGCGGGCGCTTCTCCCGTCAGAACATCGGCGGAAACGGTCAATCCGGGAACGACCGATCCGTTCACCGTCAAAGTCCCGTCGCCGTTGATGCGGATAAGCACAATATCGTCGGCGGCAGTTTGCGTAAACAATACCGTTTCTCCCATTTTTACGACAATTCCCCTATCGTCGCGGAGGCGGAAACCAAACTGTATATAACCTTCGGCGCCGATGGAAAAGCGCGGAAACTCATAAGTCGCCGTTCCGAGAGCATATCCCGTGCTGTCGGCGACATATTCGCCCACCGGATAATTGTTGTTCCCGTTCAGAGTGACGATGGTACCGTTATTCGTACAAACGACATAGCTTGCAACGTTGGCGAGCAGGGTCTTTTCGATGAGAGGAAGACTATACGCGCCGAGTACATTGGAAATACTTACACGGTCGTACGTACCCTGTGCGGTTGCCCTCGTAATCTGGAAAGTCAACCCCACGGGATCGTTGACGAGATCTTCGCTCGAATCGACGCCGTTATATACGTCGTCGGAAAGGGTCGTTACATATTCGTTGTTGAAAGTGAGATTTTTATCCGAATCGACGATCAGGACCATCTGCGACCCGGAGGGAACCTCCCAGGACTTTCCGTATAATGTCAGCGTACAATCGTAATTATAGGCGAGCTTCAATACGGCATACCCGTACATTTCGCAAATATAGGCAAAATTCGTAGGCCGGAGGACAAAGCGATAATCGGGAATGACAGTATATCCCTCCGTATTGGCTGCTCCGATCGTCACATTGCCGTCTTCGACGATATATCCCCGCTGCGTATTGAAATAGATCGGGAAATCCGCATCCAGCACATCGTCGACGATATTCGCCTGAGGTCCCATGCCCCCGTTGCCCCAATTATGCAGCCACTCGCCGTCATAAAGATAATAGCCCTTTACCATTTCGGCGAGCTCCTCGTGCGTACTCTCCGAAGTCGGAGTGAACGCATAAACCGTTCCCGTATAGGTACCGCACGCCTCTTTCATCTGCGCAAGTTTTTCGGAAACATCTTCCGTCCGGATATTGGCAAGTTCATATTCGCTGAACCAGGAGCGATAGGTATCGATCGTCGCGGGATATTTGAAATAATCGGCTACGTTTGCCGTTTCCAAATCCAGGAGATTGACAAGCGCAATGGTATCAAACAATCCCTGCACATAGTCTACGTCGTCCTTTGCCCATACGGCATACAATTGCATATCTTCTGTGACGGCGTCCAGATTTACGTCGCATTCGCCGCCGTCTACGCCCCAATTTTCCGCCGTCCGCCACTCGACAAACGTATATCCGTCGCGAACGGGAGTTTCCACTTCGGCGGCGCCGCCTTTCACCGCAAATACCGGCTCCACTTCACAGTTAAAGAAAGTCAGCCGGACGCCTTCCTCTTCCTGTAAAATATCTCCGCATACGGAGCATTTCACGGTATTGTACCATTTTCCGTCCTTTTCCGTCCACTCGGGCGTTCCTTCCGTATGCGAATAAGGAATTTCCAACTCTGCCTGCGTCTTTTCGACATAGACATCCCCTTCTTTCACAAACAATTTTTCGCATACCGAGCACTTGTAATGTGCCGCCTCTCCGTTTTTCTCCGCCGCACAATCGGGTACAGTCGCCGGAATTTCTTCCCCGAATACATGCGCGGCTTCATCCAAAATTTCGCCGCAATCCGGGTCTGCGCAAATATGCCAATGCTCGTTTCCGTCCGCATACCATTCCGTTCCGGCGGTATGCTCGTGCGAAGAAGTGCTTTCGCTCGATTCCGAATCGCTTCCGCCGCTGTCCGAACTGTCGGTCGAAACGCTTTCCGTATCCTGACTTCCGGAATTACCGGCGTCGTGAGAATCGGAGCCGGAGGATACAGGCCCGCAAGCGGCGAACAGGCTGAACCCTGCCAAAACCGCGCACAACAAAAGAATCCGTCTTGTCCTTTTCATCATTTTACTCCTGTTTTTATCTCTTCGGATTGCTCCGTCGGATTTTATTGATTTTCCTGCCACCAGGCGGTCAGCATCATA
>CASEWU010000025.1 GCA_949291725.1 uncultured Bacillota bacterium | reverse complement strand
TTGCCCGACGCTTCGAACGGGAAAGCCTTTCCCGCATAAGCCTGTATGCCGTCCGCCCCGAGCGCCCTCGCAGCCCGTACCGTTTCAGGAAAAGGCTTGCGGAAACTTTCGCTGATGACCCCGATCTTCATGCACTGCCTCCGTTTTTATTTTATCATAACACAATATAACCTGCGGGGCAATCCCGCAGGTTACGTTGACATTGTCAAAAATTCAGGTTATCCCCGTACTTGTGCAACACCCTGTAAAATGTGTTGAGGCTGTTGAACCCGACCTCCTCCGCTATGCGGCAAACGGGCGCCAGCGGCTGTTCTCTCCGCAATTTATAAAATTCGTTGATCCTGCACCGGTTGACGTAATCGCGCAGCTTCATTCCCGTAAATTGATTGAACAATCCCGAAAGATACGTTCTGGAATACCCGAACGTATCGGCAAGGCCTTCCAGGGTCACTTCGCTCCTGAAATTTCCGTTGATGAATTTCAGGATCTCGACAAATGCCTGCGTCGTCTTTTTGCCTCGCACTTCCGTCATGGAATGCGCGCGGCGCATGACCGCAAGTATCGTGTCCGAAAGCCCGCTCTTCAACAGATCGTCGGAGCCGTCCCAAACGGAATAGAACACGTCCAACAGCTGCGAAATTTTCTTACTGTATCCGTTTTCGGGCATAAAAGAAGGGAACGTCTTGCCGGAAAAATCAAACTCCGATTTCAGATATCTTGAACTGATCAGAACGACATAATATTCCGCACCGCTTTTCGGTATATAAAAATGCGGTTCGAAACAGCGCGCGAACGTGATTTCGCCCTGCCGCACGATTCGTTCTTCCGTATTGATATGCACCAGGCATTCCCCTTTGAGCATAAAGACGAATTCGATGCTGTCGTGAAAATGCGGCAGCATCTGCGGACTGCACGATTCTGTAATCACGTTTTTTTGGAAATAAATATAATTTGCCGCATCCGCTTCTTTTTCGTAAAATGAGGAATTCATTTTTCTCCCCGCCCCTCTCGTGACCTTATATATTTATTTTAGTCCAAATGTCTTTGAATGTCAATCCCGTCTTGCAGAATTTAGCGGTACAAGGCTTGAAATGTCTTATACTTTTAAAAGAGTATGAATCTACGAATGTCTCTTTGGCTGCTTAACAAAAAAGAGAGGTTATCCGTCAATGGATAACCTCTCTTTTTTTTTGCAGCCGTCTAATCGAACCGCCACGGCGAAACCGCCGCGGAAACAACAAAAGTTCGAGTAATGCTGGTTTGGTGGACACAAAGGTGACGTGTCCGAACACCCGCTTAAAGATAATTCCCGAATGGTTTTATCGGGATCATCCTCTGCCGGCGGCATATGATTCAGATAGTTGTAGTAGATCTCAAAGCGGTCGTCGTAAAGCACAATTTTCTGTATCAGGTTCTTTATCAGCAGTTTCGGTTGCTGCTTGATGGTATGCGTCAGATATTCGATGACCTCTTCCTTCTTAAGCTGATTTTGCGCTTTGTATTGCTCCACGACGATTTTATCTTCCACCTCGGAGAGCTGCGCTTCCAATTCGTCCATACGGCTTTTGGTCGTTGCGTTCAGAATTCCTTGCTCGATTGCTTTCAGGATATTTGCAAGCGATTTTTTAATGGCGTCCCTCTCATTCGTGAGAATGGTCAGCACCGATCTGTCGTGCATCCGCTTTTCGTGTATTTTGATTATCTCGTCTGCGATTGCGGAAATGCCGTCCGGCGTTCCGAATACCTGCATCGTCGCGTCAAGGATCGCTTGCTCCAATTTCTCTTTCGGCATAATATCCTTTTCGCAGATGTTCATTTTCTTGCGCCCCATGCACTTATAATAGTATTTGACTGTTCCGTTTTTGGAAGTGCCGCTGTCGCCCTGCAAGCTCTTTCCGCAGTAACCGCATATCAATTTTCCTTTTAACATGAATTCGACTTCGCGGCTTTTGGAGCCTATCTTGTTCTTTTCGAGGATACGTCCGACTTCTTCAAACAACGCCGTCGGAACGATGGGCGGATAGATATTATCGTAATCCGTACCGGCGCAGTTGCAGATGCCTATGTATTTTCGCAGGCGCAGCATTCCGTACAATGTGTTAAGTGCAAACGGTTTACCATGATAAGTGACGCCCTTTTCCGTCAGGTCG
>CASEWU010000024.1 GCA_949291725.1 uncultured Bacillota bacterium | reverse complement strand
GGTAACGCTGTTTCTGATCGTTGCGGTCGCATTTTCGCGCGTACCGGCAGGTAGCGTCCTGCGGTCGGTGAAAATGATCCTCTTTATTATCATATTTACTGCTGTTCTGAACCTGTTTTTTTACTCTTCGTCGAGCGATCTGCATATTCTGGCGCAGTGGTGGGTGATCACGATTTCCTGGGAATCGATCATCAATATGATTTTTTTGGCGATGCGGCTGTTCTTGCTCGTATTGGGAACGTCCGTGCTGACGCTGACGACGACGCCCGTCGCTTTGACGGACGGGATCGAAAGCCTGCTTACGCCGCTCAAATGGATTCGTTTTCCCGTACATGAACTGGCGCTGATCATGAGCATTGCTCTGCGGTTTATCCCGACGCTGATCGATGAGACCAACCGCATTATAGCGGCGCAGAAAGCGCGCGGTGCAAATTTTGAAACGGGCGGGCTGATCAAGCGTGCAAAGGCGATGATCCCCGTACTCGTGCCGCTTCTGGTGAGTGCGTTCCGCAGGGCGGAAGATCTCGGCGATGCGATGGATGCGCGCTGTTACAGCGGTTCGAAGGGCAGGACGAAGTACAAAAAACTTACATTCGGCTGGCGCGACGCAGTAGGGCTGGTTTTGCTGGCGGGGCTGATCACCGGCGTGGTGTTTTTGAATATTTACTTCGGCGGCAAGTTTGCGATTCTCAATTATTTTTTGGGATGATGTTGTAAAAAAGCGCATACGTTGTGCTGAAAATGGTGCAAACTATGAATATAGTAATGAAAGTCTGTTATGACGGTACGCATTTTTGCGGCTGGCAGATCCAGGAGAACGGCAGGACTGTGCAGGGAGAACTGGAACGGGCGGTAACGGAACGGTTCGGCATTGTATCGCGGGTAACGGGAAGCGGACGGACGGATGCCGGCGTACACGCGGCGGGGCAGATCTGTAACTTTGCGCTGGACGATGCGATCCGCATTACGCCCGCACGCGTTGCGGACGCGCTGAATACGGTGCTTCCTGCGGATGTGCGGGTGCTGGAAAGTGCGCGGGCGGATGATTCCTTCGATGCCTGTCGGTCGGCGAAGAAAAAAACCTATCGTTACAGCATATACTTTTCTAAGCGGGAAATACCGCTTTTGGAGCGGTATGCGGTGCGGGTTTCGGCAGATCCGGAGCTTGCGCGCATGCGTGAATGTGCAAAATTATTGGAAGGCGAGCATGATTTTGCGGCGTTTTCCGCAACGGGTTCGTCGGTAAAGACGACGGTGCGTACGGTGTATTCGGTCAGTCTGACGCCCTGGTCGCAAGACTGCACAAAGATGCGGGGGCTGGACATAGACGTATGCGGCAACGGTTTTTTATACAATATGGTGCGCATTATGGCAGGAGTTTTGTTGGACTACGGTTGCGGCAGAATTTCCGAAGGATCGGTCGTGTCTGCGCTGCGGGGCGGGGGACGCGATCTTTTGGGAAAGACGATGCCGGCAAAGGGGCTTACTCTCCTGCGTGCCGAATACGGTTGCGATCTGTTCGCTGAAACCTGACGAAAATATAAAAAGATTCGGAAAATCTGATCCGAAACGGGGTAATTATGGAATTTTTTGTGATATTCGGGGTGATCTTTTCATTTTGCGATCCCAGAATCAAAGCGGCTTATGGGCGGGATGTGTTGCCAATATACATGGCAATCATTATCGCATTGGTTATTTACGCGGTATTTTACGCGCTGAAAGCAATCGGACTCTCGACGATGGCGAAAAACAGAGAAATGAAGAAATATGTCTGGTGCGCATTTGTACCGTTTGCCAGCACCTGGCTGATGGGCAAGCTGGCAGGGGCGGTGCGTGTCGGTAGGACAAAGATCGATTTTTTCGGGCTGCTGACGATGATCGCCGAAATCTGTCTGTGTGTTTGCTATGCGCTGAATTACTTCCCCTTGGCGTATGCATATGCGAACAACCTTTACGAGATCGTGGTTTCGACAGAAAATAATGTTACGTCCTACGGTTTACAGTTTAGCAGCGAATTTGAGAAGTTCGTAACGGTTATGAACGTTGCATACATTGCCGAATATATTTTCATGGTTATTTACGCCGTGCTGAGCGTGTTCCTGTATATGGGATTTTTCCGCGGTTATGCGCCGCAGTCGTATATCTGGCTGGACGTTGTATGTGTTTTCCTGCCGGTTGCGGGAATTCTTGCGTTTGCGTTCCGCAACCGCAAATTTGTCGATTACGAAAAGTACATGCAAGCCCGCATGGAACAGATCCGCCGTATGCAACAGGCGCAATACGGGCGCCCTCCGTACGGGAATCCGTATGGGAATCCTTACGGCAATCCTTATGGCGGCCCTTACGGACAGAACGGGCAGGCGCCTTACGGCGGGCCGGAGAAAAAACCGGATGACCCGTTCGGCGAGTTTTCTTCCGGAGAAAACAAGTCTTCGGAGCAGGATCCGTTCGGTGAGTTTAAAAATCAGAACGGAAACGGATCAGACGGCAGCGGTCAGAGTGCAGACGGCGGGCAGGATCGTAAAGATCCGCCGCAGGATCCCGATCATTTTTCTTCCTAACGGGCGGAAACAGAAAATTTTCGGAGCGATTCAATGGCAAGAGCGTTGCTGCGCCGGCATTGAGCAAGTCCGGGAGGTTCGTATAGTCAAGTAAAGAAAATTGCCGTGTGCCGCGCAAAATCTGCGCGGCATACGGCAATTTTGCCCGAAAACCCGACCCCGATTGACAAATCGGGCAGAGTATGGTATAATTTTCGATAATCAGGAGCAGGATTATGGTTAGCGATACAATAGCTGCAATATCCACACCGCCGGGGAAAGGCGGCGTGGCGATCATACGTCTGAGCGGAGAAAATCCGCTTTCGGTTGCGCAAAGGATGTTTTTCCCGTCGGGAAAACGAGCTGTATCCGATTTCGAACCGCAGAGAATGTATCCGGGAGAGATCGACGGCGGGACGTTCCGCGATTACGGATTGTGTGTTTATTTTAAGGCTCCGCACAGTTTTACGGGAGAGGACGTCGTGGAATTTCATTGCCACGGCGGAACGAGCATAGCGCGCGGTATATTGAGACGTGCGCTTTCGTTGGGATGCCGCCTTGCGGAACGCGGCGAATACACGCGCCGCGCGTTTTTGAACGGGAAACTGTCCCTCTCATCGGCGGAAGGTTTGATCGACATGATCAACGGCGAGAGCGAAGCGGAAGTCAGGGCAGGATATATGCTCTATTCCGAGCGTCTCAACGGCGGAGTCGCGCAATTGCAGGCGCAGCTGACGGAAATTCTGGCAGGAATCGATGCGGATATCGATTTTCCCGAAGAGGATATCGAACATACCGACCTCAAAGACGTGAAAGAGCGGATCTCGGAAATGGCGGGGCGTCTGGAAAAGATGGTTTCCACCTATAAGACGGGCCGCAAGATCAAGGAAGGCGTATCGGTCGTGCTGGCGGGAAAACCGAATACGGGGAAAAGTTCTATTCTGAATGCGCTTTTAGGTTCGGATAAAGCCATTGTTTCGTCGGTGGCGGGTACGACACGCGACGTTGTCGAAGGAACGCTCGAAATTGACGGCGTACGGTTTAATCTCTATGACACGGCAGGCATCCGTGAAAGCGGGGACGAGATCGAAAGTATCGGCATTTCGCGTGCAAAGACGCTGATCGACGGGGCGGATCTGGTCTTGTTTATTTTGGATGCTTCGGAAAAACTTTCCGAGGAAGACAGGAAAATTTACGATTCTCTGGCGGAGAAGAAAAAGCTGGTCGTTTATAATAAGACAGACTTGGGGGAAGGCGTATGCGATCCTCCTGCGGACATCCGTGTTTCCGCAAAGACGGGTGAAAATATTACAAAATTGCGGGAAGAAATGTTCGCTCGCTGTATGCAGGACTATACGGCGGATGGGGAATTTCTGATCGAAGAGAGACATTATGCGGCGCTGTGCCGTGCGCTGTCGGATATACGCGAAGCGCTTTCGGTCTGCGGGAAGGTACCGTTGGATTTATTGGGAATTCATTTGAAATCGGCGTGGGAAACGTTGGGAGAGATCAGCGGAGAAACGGCGAACGAACGTATCATAGATGAAATTTTTGCAAAGTTCTGCGTCGGAAAGTGATCCTTGCGCAAGGGCTGTCAGCTACAGGAGAACATGACATGGTCAATCTGGAATTGTACAGGGTTTTTTATACGGTCGCGAAGTGCGGTAGCCTTACGCGTGCGGCGGATGAGTTGTTTATCAGTCAGCCGGCGGTTTCGCAGGCCATCAAGCAGCTGGAAGGGCAGTTGGGTGCTTCACTGTTCAACCGTACGCACCGCGGCATGGAGCTTTCGGAGCAGGGCGGAAAACAGATTTTCGATATCGTCGAGAAGGCGCTCGGTGAACTGGATGCGGCGGAAAATAAGCTGAAAGAAATCAATACAAAAGCGACGGGCACCATCCGTATCAGTGCGTCGGATACGATTTTTTCCTATGTTCTCATCGATAAGATCGCACAATACCATGAAAAATATCCGGATGTCAGACTGAATCTGATCAACTGTATCACGACGGAGACATTGGAGCTTCTCAAAAACAATAAATGCGACATCGCTTTTTTAAACTTGCCCGTCGACGACAAAGATTTTATTCTTTCAAGTGCGATCATGCCTCTGCATGATACGTTTGTGGCAAATGAAAAGTTTGCTGCCCTAGCAGAAAATGTTCAGCCTTTGAAAAATATGCACGACTATCCCTTGCTTATGCTGGATACAAATACAGTTACGCGCAAAGCCATCATTAACTTTTCTCATTCCATCGGGATCCACCTGCATCCGGAAATCGAGTGCGGAAGCCTGGAATTGATGATTCAGCTTGCAAAAAACGGTGTGGGGATTGCGTGCGTTCCGAAAGAATATGTAAAACGGGAACTTTCGGAAGACAAAACATTGTTTGAAATCAAAACCGAACCGGCTCTTCCCGCGCGTTCCGTCGGGATCGCCTTTCCGAAGGGTGCCGCCCCGTCTTTTGCGGTGCGCGAGTTCTTCAGAATGTTTGAAACAGATTAAAACAGGGTAAAACTATTTAAAATACACGGAGTAATTGCAAACAGGTTCGGCTTTTTTTCGGTTGGCCGCTTTCTGAAGGATACTTGTCTTGTGCAGGATGCAAACTTTTTTGAAACAGTAAAAAATTACAGAGGATCGGCAGACATCGTGTTTGCAGTATATATGGAACAAAAGCGAGGCGGCGGGGCTAAAATTTCCCCGCCGCCTCGTTTTTGTTCCATGGCTGCGTGCCGCAAATCAAGTTTTACGATTTTCGGCACGCGTTGGGTGTAAGGCAGAATGTAAGGCTGAAAGGCTGCTCGCAAAATTTGCGGGCAGCCTTTCTTAAAATAATTTTTACGGCAGAAAACAGATCTGTGAGGGGGCGGTGCAGGAAAAGATTGTTCTTAAAATAAATATAAAAGAAAAGGGCTTTTCAGGCTTAAGCTGTATCATGGTAAATAAGGCTGATTTTTCCGTCGCCGAGCGCAAAATTTTCGGGAAAAAGTGCAGATAAAAAAATTTTTAAAAAATTTTAATTTTTTTCTTCAAAATGCTTGACATACAATTTTAAAGTGGTATAATGTTAGCAATCTCAGAAAGAGAGTGCTAACACTTAATAAAAGTAAGTGCTAACTTAGAAGGAGATGATTTTTATGAAAAATGAATTGACGAGAAAGAACAATTATTCGGATTATGATTTCTTTGATGAAGCGATGCATGATTTCTTCCCTGCATTCTATAGCAGGAACAACGGACACAAGTACATGCGTACGGATATCAAGGAAACGGAAAATGATTATGTAATGGAAGTCGAAATGCCCGGCATGGACAAGAAAGATATCGGCATTGATCTGAAAGACGGGTATCTGAATATTTCCGTCCGGAAAGCGGAAAAGCAGGACGGGGACAAGAAGGAAAATTACATTCATCGTGAACGCAGTTTTTCTTGCAGCCGCAGCTACTATGTCGGAGATGTGCAGAAAGAGGATGTCAAAGCGAAGTATGAAAACGGTATTTTGACCGTTACGATCCCGAAAGAATCGCCTTCGCGTCCGCAGGAGCATAAGATCGAAATTGAATAATTCCTTTCGCGGAAAAGCGAAAAGGCTTAGCCAAAAGGCGCGGGATTCCCGCGCCTTTTTTGCTGTCATTAAAAGAAACCCACCGGCTATGCCGGTGGATAAAGGAAAAACGACAAAGGCTTTAGCTGCAGCAAGAAGCAGGTATACAAAAAAGCTCCTTTGTGCTAAACTGAATGTAAGGCTCGCAACCGTACAT
>CASEWU010000023.1 GCA_949291725.1 uncultured Bacillota bacterium | reverse complement strand
TTTTTTTTTTATTATATAAGTTTCCCGTTCTATTTGCATGCGACTTTTGCCCTTATGTATGAAAAAACCGTGGACCGGCGCTAAATAATTGCGCCGTTCCACGGTTTTTACCTGTTAAAAAGTTCAGCTCTTTAAACTTTCGCTTACAAGAACGATCCGACTGAAACTTGAATGTATTTTTCCGATTTTTGAAAAATTTTGCTTATAACAAAATGCAGATGACTCCGCCTTTTCCTTCATTTACGATGCGCGTTACCGCTTTGCGCAATTTTCCGCGCGCATCTTCGGGCACCGTTTTCTCCAGCAACCCTTCCCGCGCCATATCCTTGAAAGTCTTCCCGAACATATCCGTATTCCAAAGCGCATCGGGATCTTTTTCGTAACTGTCAACCATTCCTTTTGCGATCTCCTCTCCGCGCGCCGCTTCCCCCGCAATCGGGCTGACTTCGCTCTGCACGTCTACCTTAATAACGTGATAAGTACTCGCCTGCGCACGCAATTTGACGCCGCTGCGGGTTCCGCGCCTGAACAATTCGGGAGAACACAATTTCATATCCGATTCGGAAGGCACGCTGACACCGTAACCGTATTCTTCCGCTCTGCGGAATGCCGAACCGTATTTATCGTAAAAGGTCTTTGCTTCCCCCAGCGCACGCACATATGCCATAAGTTTTAAATCATCCGTGATTTCAACCCCGCACTCTTCGCTCAAAACTTTATAGAACATCCAGTCCTTGGCGGCAAGACAGCATTTTGCGACTCCGCTCGATACATCTGTCTCGCAAGATTCACAATAAACATCCCCGTCTCCAAACGCATCCGACAATTTTCCGCAGTCGCCCATGCGCTCCACTTTCGGCGTGATTTCACGGATACGTGTCAATATTTCAGAAACAATTTTGCTTTCTGCCGGCAATACGCGCATCCATTCCGGGAAATAAAAGTCCATTCGTTTAACGGGGAATGCCATTAAAAACTCTGCCATAAATTTATCTGCATCCAGACCCGCATGAATATCTCCGGTCAAAACGGGAGCCCCGTATTTTTCGGCCAGGGATACGCGCAGCCCTTCACATTCGGCCGAACCGGGCGCGGCGCTGTTCAAATAAACCATAAATGGCTTGCCGCATTCGCGCAGCTTTGCCGCAATCGCTTCTTCCTGCGAAAGCAATTCACTCCGCGCCTTTCCGAAACTGCCGTCCGAAACCACCAACACGGATGCCGCTATCTCCCCCTGCGCCGCGTCATGCGTTTCCTCCGCCGCGATTTCAAGCTCACCGCTCTCCGTACGAATACTTCCCTTCACGCAGAGATCTTCCTTTTCTTCCGGTACAGAATTCAAAACGGATGCCGCAAAGGCACGTATAAACGTACTTTTTCCTGTTCCGCTCGCTCCCGACACGTTCAGGTTGAAATGTCCGCCTGTCCGGGCATATAAACCTTCGTAAATTTCATTCGACATAAAAAAACAGCCTCCCATATACCAAATACGTTGGATATACGGAAGCTGTTCTTTAGCCCCCGTATCCGCCTGTTACAGTTCAGTATATGAGAGCAGTTTTTGAAAAATGACAAATTTTTTTATTTCGGAAACAGTTCTTTCAAGCGGCATCCTTCTTCCCGTGCGATAGCTTGCGCACGCTCGTATGATGCTCCTCCCCCGACAGCAACGCCATAATATTTTTCCTGTGCGCAAACCAGGTAAGAAAACAATCCAAAAGCAGCAAAAGAAAAATAACCATTACAAACACTTCCGAAAGTTCCCCAGCATAACGCATCCAGAACACCACGCCCTGCACCGCCGTCAAGAGAGATACGCCCAGAAGTGATCCCATCGATCCCCACTCGCTTGCCCAGATATAAAATAACGTCAGAAGCAGGATCGCAAGTACAATAAAGATCATCCACCAGTATTCACAGCAAAGAGCAAACGAATACATCCCCAATGTCGAAGCGATCCCTTTGCCGCCCTTAAATTTCATTGTAACGGGATAAATATGCCCTATAATTACCGATACCCCGCAGACATAGCGCGCCAAGTCTCCGACAAGCACATCCGTCCCGGCAAAAATATATCCGCGGAATATAAGATGCGCGATCAAGAGCGGAAGCCCGCCCTTGATCATGTCGCAAAACAACGTCAATGCTCCGATCTTTAAGCCGAACTGGCGGCTCATATTCATTGTGCCCGGATTTCCGCTTCCCATTTTGCGCACGTCCTTGTGTTTGATCTTCGAGATCAGCAACGCAAAATTAAAACAGCCCACAAAATAGGATACGACCGCCATTACAATGAACCAGTACCAAATTCCCCCGAATGCGATTTCCATAATGATCCTCCGACGCAATCCCGCTTTAAACCGTTATCCCCGCATCATTGTCATTGCGGTTACGCGTTACGATACGTATCGGCGTGCCTGTAAAATCAAACGATCTGCGCAATACGTTTTCCAAATACCTTCTGTAGGAAAAATGCAAAAGCGATTCATCGTTCACAAACAGTACGAACGTCGGCGGACAGACCGACGGCTGTGAACAATAATAAACTTTCAACCGTCTGCCGTTATAGGAAGCGGGCTCGTTCGTGCGTACCGCATCCAAAATCAAGTCGTTCAGCGTTCCCGTGGATATGCGACGATTCGCATTTTCATAAACCGTTTCCGCAACTTTCAAAATCTTTTCCGCTCGCTGTCCCGTCTTCGCGGACACGTATACCGATTTAAAATAATCCATAAAGCTCAGATCAACTTTTAATTTTTCTTCAAACTTGTTGATCGTATTCGTGTCCTTTTCGATCAGATCCCATTTGTTCATCACGATCACCGAAGGTTTGCCCTGTTCATGAACATAACCAAGGATCTTGACGTCTTGTTCCGTCAGTCCTTCGCTGCTGTCCACTACGGCAAGACATACATCCGCGCGGCGCACCGCATCAAAAGCGCGCAAAACACTGTAATACTCGACATCATCCGTTACGTTTTTCTTTTTGCGGATTCCTGCCGTATCGATCAGCAAATATTTCTTCCCGTCCAGTTCAAACGGCGTATCGATCGCGTCCCTCGTCGTGCCTGCAATATTCGTAACGATCGAACGCTCAAATCCAAGCAAACGATTCACAAGCGAGCTCTTTCCTGCATTCGGTTTCCCGACAACAGCAATTTTCAGACGGTCCGCCTCTTCTTCGTCTCCGCTTTCAAAATGTGCAACCACTTCGTCCAATACGTCGCCGATCCCCTGTGAATGCTCCGCCGATACCGCAATCGGCTCGCCAAGTCCCAACGCATAATATTCGAATAGCTTATCCTGTGAAAAATTATCGACTTTGTTGATCGCAAGCACCACAGGCTTATGACTGCGGCGAAGCTTTTCCGCCACATCGTAGTCGGAAGAAGTAAGCTCTTCCTTCCCGTCCAACAAGAGAATAATCACTTGCGCCATTTCGATCGCAAGATCTGCCTGCCGCAGGATCTCCCGCCACATCGTATCTTGCGATTTGAGTTCAATGCCGCCCGTATCGATCACGGTGAATTTTTTTCCGCGCCATACGGCATCGGCATAAAGCCGATCCCGCGTAACCCCCGGACGGTTTTCCGTTATCGAAATCTTTCTCCCGACAATTTTATTGAATAATGTGCTCTTGCCGACATTCGGTCTGCCGACGATCGCAACCAAAGGATTTGCCATACATACTCCTGCCCGCGCACATTGCACGCGTTTAACATTCTTTCCTGAATATTATACAGATTTTCCCTTCGTTTGTAAAGAAAAAGCGGCTTGCTTTCGCAAACCGCTCTTTGATCTCTTTAAAAAAGTCCTAAAATCGCACTCGCCACATACAAAGCAACCGCGATCCAGAATATGATCACCCAGGTCTTCCCGTGTGCACGCGCAAACGAATAAGCCCCGAACACGATGCCCAAAAGCAACGCAATGTCCTTGATCAGCCGCAGTATATCAAAGAGCATACCGCTTACATCAACTTTGATCAAAGGAAGCAAATTATCCACAAAAATCAGAACCGCCGCCAAAAGCAACGTAACAAAGCAGCAAATCTTGATAAAATCACGGCGAGCCTGTCCTTCCGTTCTCTGTCTGTTCGACATGTTTTTATTCTCCTTCTTTTTTCTTTCTATCGTATTGTACCACTTTTCAAAAGGAATTTCAAGCAAACCGATATATTTTTTTAGAACATTTTCCCGAAAGTTTCGCACTCTTTTTGTCGATTTTTCGAAAGTACCTACCCCGAAATTTAATCTTTATCAAAAATATAGACGGCATCTTCCCCATCCGTTTCCACAAATCGGACTGCAACCCCTTCCCTGTGCGAAGTGGGTACGTTTTTGCCCGTATAATCCGCTTTGAACGGCAATTCTCTGTGTCCGCGGTCTACCAACGCCAGAAACTGGATCCGCGCAGGCCTCCCCATCGACATGATCTCCGAAATCGCCGCGCGAACCGTTCTGCCCGTATAAATCACATCGTCGCAGATGAGAACCGTTTTTCCGTCCACCCCGAAAGATATTTCACTGCCGAAAAATTCCACTTCGCCGCCAAGCGATTGCAGATCATCCCGATACAGAGCAATGTCAAAAATGCCGAGCGGAATATTGCTGCCTTCAATCGAATCCAGACATGCTTTGATCCGTTCCGCGACGGTAACGCCGCGCGTGCGGATGCCGATGATGACAAGATCTTCCACTCCGCCGTTGCGTTCCACGATCTGATGCGCAAGGCGTCGAAATGTATTCGCCATCCCATCCGCATCCATCAGCTTGCCTTTAATCTTCATGATCTGTCTCCTAAATCTTATTTAGATTTCTCCGCCTTTTTCCAGAGTATTGAGTACTTTTTCAAAATAATCCGGGATTTGCGCTTCAAAA
>CASEWU010000022.1 GCA_949291725.1 uncultured Bacillota bacterium | reverse complement strand
GCATTGCAGTTGTCTGCATTGGAACTTGCAATCCTGGACTGCTACATGAACGGCATGGTACAATCGGAAGTCTGCGCCGAACTCGGCATCGGCAGAGGAACTATAAATTTCCGTAAAGCCAGTATCCGCAAAAGATACTGCTCTCTCTACGGCGAATATTAACTTAATATCGGATCATATCGATTTCTATCGCTCCGTTTCGTTATTGGGGCGCTCTATCCCGCTTTTGGGTCGCTCCCTCCCCTTACTTTTTCCGCCGTTCCGTGCTATAATCCCCTTAAACGGCACAAACCTTGTGCCGCACGAGATTCAGGCTGGAATGTAAACGCGTTTATGCGCCCCGACGGGGACGCCGACCGAAATTCTCTATCAGGAGGACAATGACTCAAAACGAAATCAATATTGCCGTAACTTGTATCACCGCTTTGGCTTCTCAGCCAAATTCCGGTGAAAAGATTAAAATTTTGCTTCTTAACTTATTTGATTCCTATTCGAAATCCGCAAATCCGACAAAAGTGGAGCAACCTTCTGCTTCCGCTTCCATTACTTTTACAAAATCGGAGATTTCCAAAATGGCTAAAACCTTCAAAACGGAATTCATTGCCAACGGACTTGCCGCACATGTACTCAAGCGGCAAAACAGCAAAAATTCCGTCATTTATGAAATTCGATACCGCCGCGGCGGTTATTACATTCATGTTTCCGCAGCCACTCTCGAAAAAGCGAAAGCCGCTTTCTTACGCGAAACGCTGCCGGAAAACATTGACAAACACCGCCATAAAAATTACGCCGCCAGAGGGTCATTCGCCGCAATCGCCCGCGAGTGGCTGGAATTCAAAGAGGGAAAACTCAATCCGCGCACGCACAAGAACTACGAAAGCTATTGCCGGCGTTTCCTTCTCCCCGCTCTCGGCGATCTTCCCGTTTCGTCGATCAAGACCATCGACCTCAACAAGATCATGTCCGGCGTCGAAGGCCGCGTCTACGAGGACCTCCGCATCGTCCTCAATTCTGTTTTCAAATACGCAATGGCAAGCGGCATCATTTCCCATAATCCCGTGACGCTGATCCCCTTCAAGAAAACGGAACGCAGCAACCGCCGCACTCTGACTCCCGACGAGATCCGGAAACTGCTCGAAAGGCTCGAACTTCCCGAATTCAAAGCCTATAAGCGGACTTTTCTCATTCTGCTCTTTTTCGGACTTCGCCCCTGCGAACTTGCCGACGCCCGCTTTGAAGGCGATTTTCTCGTCGCGCGAAATGCCAAGCGCAAGAACGGGAAAATCGAATACAAAAAAATTCCCGTCTGCCCGCAGGCGAGAGAGATGCTCGACCTCTCCGCGCCCGTCGAATGCCCGCACATCACCAACAGCCTCAACCGCATCTTCAAGCGGATCATGGAGGACGAAGCAATCACGCAATATTATCTCCGCCACACGTTTGCGACTGTCTGCCAGCAATACGTCCGCCCGGACATTGTGGACATTTGGATGGGCGACAGTTCGGAACGGCTGGTCGGTCGGGTTTATACACACTTCCCCGACGACTTCATGCTGGCACAGATGAACACCGTTATTTTTACGGTATAGAGAGAGATTTTGTTCCCCAAATTGTTCCCCAAACAAGGGCAAAAAGATAATTTCTTATACATTTTTTATCCAAAACGACAAAAAAATATACGGAATATTGCCGTGTTTTATGCAATATCCCGTATAAATGGTGCGGATGACAGGACTTGAACCTGCATGG
>CASEWU010000021.1 GCA_949291725.1 uncultured Bacillota bacterium | reverse complement strand
GGTTAGTCCCGTGAAGAACAAACTCACGCCATGCCCGTCTTTGAATCTTGCGATCGGCAAATAATACGTGTGCCAACCCGCGTGCAGTACGCCGTCGCCGACGTCGAATTCGCCGTTAAATTCCGACCGAATTTTCGCGCCCGCGGCAATCGTACCATCCACGTACAGGTCCACCGCCACATATTGATACTGCGACCAATCGGCATTGCCGAGCGGTTGCCGATTTTGGTTTGTTTGGCAAATCGAAATCATTGCGTCTTTCGTCGTAAAATCGCTCGCCTTAAACTTCAATAAGCCGTTTCTTTCTTGATACGATTCCACCCATTCCACGGACGGGAAATTGCACACGGCGTAATCCACCGTTGCGGCGTCCCCGAAGTCCTCGATGAGGTTCGCCTCGGCGACGGCGGCGCGCGTTACCACCCGTATTTTATCGATATACAGCGCGGAACCGTCGCCCAAGCCATTGGCTTGCCCCAACACAATCCACACTTGGTTATCGTTTTTCAGTCGATCTATCGGGAAGTAATACGTATGCCACGATCCGACCAACGGCGCGGTGGTCGTACCGGAACCGTCGTTACCTATGATGTCATGATTGTTGCCGTCATGACCGCGATAGGTAATTTTCTTACCAACTAAGCCGCCGGTGGCGTATAGTTCCATTGCCACATACGCATTGTCTTTATAGCTCGACCAATCGGCAGACGAAGTAATCAGAATATTCGGATACTCTTCTGTAAGGCCTACACAGTCATACTTTAATACGCCGTCGCGGTCCGCATACGTTTCGAGCCACTCGTAAGGGATATCTCCGTTCCCTACATTGTACACGGAATAACCGTAGGTAAAGTCTTCTACCGTGGGCGGATTGACGGTTGCCGCTTTCACCGCATAGATTTTGTCGATGTAAACCGTCACTTCGTCGGTTAGTCCCGTGAAGAACAAACTCACGCCATGCCCGTCTTTGAATCTTGCGATCGGCAAATAATACGTGTGCCAACCCGCGTGCAGTACGCCGTCGCCGACGTCGAATTCACCGTAATATTCCGACCGAATTTTCGCGCCCGCGGCAATCGTACCTTCTGCGTACATTTCCACCGCCACATATTGATACTCTGCCCAATTTGCATTGCCGAGCGGTTGCCGTCCGTCGTTTGTTTGGCAAATCGTAAGCATCTTATTTGTGCCGCTTGTCGAGAAATCATTTGCCCTAAACCGCATGACGCCGTTCTTTTTCTCATAACCGTCTAAATACGTATACGGAACGAGATGTCCGACGTTGCTTGCGGCATATTCGTGATCGAAATCTTCGATCGTCGCGGGGTCTGTTACCGTTTCGCGTTTGACCGCATAGATTCGGTCGACATACAAAGTCACCGTATATTGGCTGTTTGCTTGTTTGCCACTTATAATGAATTGAACGGAACCCGTACTGTTCTCCTCGATAAAACCGCTCTCGACGGGGAAATAGTACGTGTGCCAACCGTTCATCATTGGCACCCTTGCTTGCTTATTGTAAACGAGCTGGAAATCCATTTCCGTCGTATTGACGGTATCGGCACCTTGCACGTACGCCTCGACGGCGATATAATCGTTTGCCGTGTAACTCGACCAAACGGTATCGGCAATCGCTTTCCGAATGCCGATCGTCGGCCATTCGCTCATGCCGTTTAAGTCGAACTTCATCACGCCGCTCTTGCCCTCGTAATCGCCGACGTACGTATACGAAACGTCCGTGTCTATGTTGCGCGTCGAAGAGGGGTTATCGAAGTCTTCCAGCGTTTCCTTGTCGTAAACGGGGGCAGGCGCCACGTTCAGCCGCATGACCGCGCCGTATTGCACCGCGTCGATTTCGGCGGAAGCAATTAGCCAATGCTCGCCTTCGAACAGACGCATTTTTTGTCCGCTTACCGTCGAATAGCACGCACTGCCGTCCGCTTTTTCGATCGCATAGGTTACGGCGGCGTTGCCGTTCGTTTCCACTTCGATGACGTCTTGCAGACCCGACTTTACGTTTGCCGTTTTTTCGGCAAATGCAAACGTATGCGCGCCGCCGCCGAGCGTAACGATATTCGTCAGCGTTCCGTAATAACGGTTTTGTACGGGATACGCCGTTGCGCGGATCGAACCGCCGACCGCCGACGTGAACTCGCCCGTTTCGTTGACTTTGCCGCCGACGCTATAGTAGAACGAGGCGCCGCTCGTGCTTTCGGCATGCACGGTAAACGCTTGGTTGCGCGTCGCTTCTACGTCGGCAAAGGTATTGCTTTTCGCGACCGGCTCGGCAACGTAAATACTGTCTACGTAAACCGTGACGTCGTCCGATGCGGCAATCGAAAACACGGGCGTCCCCGTACACAGATTGTTATACAGACCGGAAAGCGTTTTTCTGTCGGGATCGAGCAGAAGATTCGTCCAAGTTTCATTTTCGACGGTCACGGGCGACGTTCTCAAATGCGGATCGATTTCCGAGAAGACACGATACGAGCCTCCCCTCCCCCGCACGTACAGCCATACCGAAATCATCGTATCGGGATCCGACAGCCGTTGTGCGAATTCGACGCCCCCGATTTCGGGCGATACGGTAATGCCGACTTTGCCCGCCATCTGCGGGATCGCAATGCTTACCGAGCCTTTGGAAACATAGGCGTTGCGCTTGATTTGCGTATCATACGCAACCGTGGGCACGTACGCAGCCGTTGCGCCGTCTTTCGTCCAATAGTCGGTGTCGACGTTCATTTTTACCGAAGATTGGCACGAGGCGATGGCATAGCGCTGCGCTTCATCTTTCACGCAAAACGCAAGCTCGGCTTCCGCCGTTTTTTCGCCCGCCGTTACGGTCGCGACGAACACATAGTCGCCGGATTTAAGCGTAACCGTTGCTGCGGCGGAATCGAACGATTCTACTTTTATTCTCTCGGCGCTTGCTACGGAAAACAGTTCGAGCGTGTTATTCGTTACGGTGTACTCCGGACCGACCGTATAGCGATACTGCGGCACCGGAATTTCGTCCCCCGACCAAACCTCGCCGATTTGTCCGGTAAAATACACCGCGGGCGTGCCGTCGTTTTTCACGTTTACGGTCACCGTCTTTTGTTTGGCCGAAACGGACGTGTCGATAACGGAATAGACAATCTTGTAGCCGCGCAAATCGTCGGCTATAAACATGCCGTTCGACAGCGCAATCGTTTTCCCGTCGGCGTCGGTAACCATCGCCTTGACCGCATAGGCGTTGCCGTCGGTATCGTACACCGCATTGTTATCCACGTACACGGGAGCGCCGTAGTCGACGGTGACGGTTGCGTCGTCGAAATCCGTAAGCGTTACGGTTTTCGCATTGCCGCCGCAACCGACAATGACGGACATTGCCAGCAGCACCATCAGCGCGGTCAAAAATGCACTTAGTACAACTCCTTTCTTTTTCATCGTTTTCTCTCCCTTATTTCTTCCGTTCGATACGGAAATTATCCAAAAAATATTCTCTTACGCTGCCCGGTTCGCCGAGATATTGGCTGGTGTCGAGCACGACGGCGCACGGCTCGGAACGAAATCCCTTCTCTTTACCGAATAGGTAGTCGATACCGCCGAGCGTCATGCGGAACGTCGCCCACTGTTTGGGCGGCAACGAAAACGGAACGTACATCGAGCCCGGTTTGGTGGTTTGACTGCGGAACCCTACCGCCATGGATATGAATTCGTCCGTGTTGTTGTACATCTCGAAGCACAGCGCGTCGTCGGCGTCGTATTGCATCAAATTCATTGCCCGCAACAAGCTTTCGACGATGATGCAACGGTCGCGAAGCGTGCCTTCGTCGTAATAGTCGGCCGGCTGCGCCCAGCGAAGAATCATTTTGCCTTGCGCCGCAGCAAGCCCGTACTCGGACGCAAGCACGATGTCCGCCGCAGATTCCTCGCCCCGCGGGTCTTCCGTTTCGACGGCGATGAACGTGCGTTGCCACGATTCTTCGAAATCGAGCAAAACGTCGCCCTCACGGGTAAACTTCTCGTACGGGATTTCCGAAGCGGTGCGGCGAACATAGACGTCGTCGAGATAAATCTTCGGCGCGTCCGCCACATAGCGCGAATCGGTGGGGTCGAACTCGACCGCGAACCCGTAGCAGTGTTTGATGTCGTACAGACAGGCAAGGTACGCGTGGTCGACCGTGCAAATTACCTCGTTCCAACCGGGTTTGAGTGTGTAGCGCACGGGCTGCGACGTTACTTCGCCAAGGCGGGAAAACGCGAACACGACGTACACGTTGAGCAACTTATCTTCGGCGTTATACATCGAAAACCGAACGCTTTCCGTTTTCGTCAAGTCGGTATAGTCGAAGTCGTACTTGACCGAATAAAAAGGAATGAATAGGCAATCGTCGGAACAGCTCGTCTGCGAAGAAGATATTTGCTGCGTCGATTTGTGTCCGATCGGGCGCAACAGCGCCGACCCCGTGCCACTCTTGGCATACGTCGCGTCCTCGGCGACATCCACTCTGCCGAAGAACGCCAACGCGTGCATGAGCGCAAAATTACGGTCGTAATCTTCGAAGTCGTATAGCAGTATGTCGGTCGTTGCCGCTTCCCGATTGTCGTTACAACCCGCAAAAATTCCCAATCCGCCGACGGCGAGCGTCAGCGTCAACAACCAAGTAATCGCTTTCTTCATCGTTTCCTCCTAAATAAAGTACACGGACGCGGCGCCGAAGTATATGTCTTCGTTCGCTTCCGCCTCGGTATTGCCGAACAGGATACGGATATCCCGCAAGGCGCCCGTTTTGCCCCACGAATACGCGAACAGGTTATTGACCGTAATTTCGTTCCAACCGTGCTTGAGCGTCCCCGAAGTAACTTCGGAATACAGCGGATCGTTGACATACTTGAACTGCAACGCATACGACAGGCTTTGCTCGCCCGCATAGTAGAACCGGAACACGACCTTTTGCGTTCCGACGCCGAAGTTTTCCATAAACGCACCGCCCAATACGATTTGCTGACGCGTCGTTACGTCGGTAGCCGGCAAATGCAATTGCAGCAGTCGAGCCTCTCCCGCTTCCGGCAAAACCACAAGGTCGCTTTCGGTCGGCTTGCCGTCGTCTTGCACGGTGATATCGGCATATAGGTCCGCCGCCCCCGTCGCCGTGATTTTGCCGCCGAGGTAAATATGCACCGAAACCGACTTGCCGTCGGCGGTCACGGTCGCGTCAAACATATTGGACGTATCCGACAAATCCTTGACGAGCGTGCATTTCTTATATCCGTTCGAAAGCACCGTTTCGGTTTTCGCCGTTTCTCCGGCGTCCAACGTTAAGCCCTCGGGCAGAACCAGTTCCATAACGATTTTCTTCTCGGCGGTACGGATTTCGATATCCGAAACGGCGCCGCCCATATTGCCGAGCATGGCGAGGTTTGCCATAAGCTCGCGCGAGCGGTCGAAAAAGGCTTGTTGCGTACGACACTTGGTGCCCTCGTACAGCGTTTCGCTCATCAGTGCGTACACGTTCGCAAAGTCGAACGCCTCGCCGCTCTTTTCGCTGATCTCGCCGTATATGCTTTTGAGCGCCGTAAGCGTTTCGTACTCTTCCAAACCGTCGCGAATGGAGTGTAGGCGCATCGTGGCGATCGGCTCGTTGAGCCCGTACCGCTTGCCGGGATAGAACAGCAGTCCGTCGCCGTTCGCTTCCAAATAGCTGCGCGCCGACGAAGCGTACGCGTCTTCCAAGAATCGGTCGCCGTCGCGCGCCGAATACCGATAGTTCATCACCATGAAGTACAGATTGCCCACCACGCCGTAATCGGCTTGCATCCACGACATCAGTCTGCTGCTCATCAGTCCGTTGGTGTCGTCGATGTGGTACGTGGGGTACGGATATTTCGGGATCCAACAAGTGTACCACCAACGCAAATCGTCGTCGGCGTACTGCGCGCGCTGTTCGGGCGTGTCGTACTCGCTCACCATCGGGCACCAAGTTTCCACTTCGCTCATGGCTTCGTCGTACGGCGCGGTCACCAAGCCTTGCACGTCATCGATTGCGTCGTACACCTCTTTGCGAAAGGCCCGTTCTTTTTCGTCGGTAATCGTCGCTTGCTCCGCTTCGTACACTGTCATGTATTTGGTGTGTATCTCGCTACGCAGCGCTTTGAAAGCTTTCATGACTGCTTGCGCACGCCCTTCGAGACCGTTCAGTTGCGGCTCGTCTATGCACGAAAGATAGCAGCGGGTTTTCGCCAAAATATTGATGCCCGTACCCGTTTCGGGATCGTAGCTCGAAAGACTGCGCTCCACGTATGCGTCGAGCATTTTTTCCAAGTAACCGTCATGCAAGCGGACGTCGAACCCGTCGTAATACATGCGCGTGGTCTTGTACGGCATAAACACAACGGTACAGCGCGGATCGCTCGCCCGCCGCAACACCTCGTCGGCATAAAATTCCACGTCCTCATCCTTGCATATATCGAGGTCGCTTACCAAAATATTGGGTTGCAAGCGGAATTCGAGCAGTGCGTCGCCGTACGCGTCGTACATATCTTGCGAGGTATCCAATTCGCCCCAACCGACGTAACTGTTTTCGTAAATAAAGCAGTTTTCCGCCGTGTAGTTTTTGGCGAAATCGAAATCCCATACGGTTAGCGACACCGGCACGTCGACCGTCTTGCCGTCCATAACGAGTTTGAAGTTGCCGGTATACGTACCCGCCGCCGTATCCGCGGGTGTATGGAACGTCACCCACAGTCCTTGGTTGCGTTCCTTTTCGTCGGCTGCAAGTTTGACGCTGTTTTCGCCGTACTTTTTGGCACTATCCATCGGCACGAGCGCGTCGGGATATTCGCCGCTCGTACTCGACGGGTTATCATACTCGTACGGGTTTTCCACCGTGATGTATTTTTGGTTGTACACCGCGACGTTGGATTTGGGAAACTTGACGTCTGCGTTCCCTTCCAATGTCAAGTCGAAAACTTCCAAATCGTAACTTTTGATATCGTGCGTCGTCGTGATGATAATTTGCCCGCTTTCGTATTCGGCTTTTCCCGTCTTGATATCGAGCTTGGTCGCGGCAAAGTCGGCATACGCCGATTTGTCGGTCTGCGGACGTACCTTCTGCGTCGCGGGCGCGTACCACACCGCCGCGTCCCCCGTCGGCTGCGACTCTATTTTGCCGCAACCCGCCGCGCAACAGCCCAGCAGACACACCGACAGAATGACCGCGCACAGCTTGGCAATGCCCGAAACCGTTTTACGTTTTCTCACCATACTATTTCTCTCCTTTCCGTTTTGTCTTTTTTACTGTTTGGCGCTTAATTATAGCCGGCATTCCGCAAAACGTTGCGCCATCTGGCGTCGTTGTAGTAGGCAACGCAATCGTCGTAATAGCTTTTTGCCGTTCTGCTTCCGTCCAAAAACGCTTCGTCTATGGTTGTGTCCACGGGAAACGGTTTCAAGCCGCCCAAATAGTGCACTTTGAATTCTTCGCTTCTCGTACTCTTGGAGAAAAACGGATTGTCGCTGAAAATTTCTATTCTCGTTTTCTGAATGTTATCGAAGCCTTTATACAGTTCGGACTGCGTATCCGTCGAATAATAGAACGGAAGCGACGCGCCGCCCGTGCTCTTCATGTACTGTTCGAGCGCTATATCGGTGGAAAGGAACAGCAAGAAATCTTTTGCCAATCCCTCGGCAGTAGAGCCCGCCGGAATAAATGCCTGGCTGCCTTGATCGCCCATCAAAATCATGGTACGCGCCTCTTTGATACGCGTAAAGTCTTGCGGCATGATGCCGGCAAATTCGGTTTCGCCGTTATCGATCGCGTCGATGATTTCGCACAGCACGGCGTCGCTTGTTTTATTTTGCGCCGCCGCGACCGTTTTCACCGACGGGGTTCTATCCACGATGCTGCTGATGACGGGATTTTTCAAGAACCGAATATCGTAATTTATACCTTGCGCTTTCAAATCGTTGACGACCGTGCGCATTTCCTCGTACAGCCAGTCGCCGTTGGGCATAAACAGAATGTTGCCGCTAAGGAAGTTTGTCTGTACCGACGTAAATTCGAGCGTCGACATTTTCTTATCCGCGTATTGGCTCAACAGCGTCTGTACGACTTCCAAAGATTCCAATCTTCCCCGTTGCGTCATGACGTCTTTGCTGCGCGCTCCGTTGTGTATGCCGCGATAGAAATCGTAATAGCCTTCCATCCCTTCGTACTGTGCCCACCACATCGGCACCATCATGGCGCCCCAATAGGCCGCGCCCGCGCGTTCCACCGTTACCGCCAACGAATACTTGTTCTTGTACGCGCTGTTCGAGCCGTCCAAATCGGATACCGCCTTACAAACCGCGATAAATTCGTCGGTCGTCCGCGGCACTGTCAGTCCCAACTTATTGACCAAAATGTCGTGGTTATACATCATGTTGGAATAGCCGGCTTGCCACGGTACCGAACGGTATATCTTTTTCCCGGTGTCGTCGTTGTAGCCGCATACGTCCGCATACTCTTTGTACATTTTGTCTTTATATTTGACCGTCTCGCCCGGCACGGTGCTTTCGAACAAATCGTTCAAATCGGCAACATACGGACGGTTGCGTTCGTCGAGCGCGGTATGGAAAGTAACGTCCATATCGAGCGTGAAAATCAAGTCTACCGTAGTTGTGCCGCTCCGAAGCAAAGTGCCGCCGTATCCGTACGTGGCATTGTGCTGCGGTTCGGGAATATTCAGATTGGGATATTTTTCTTTCACCCAATCTTGCTGTTTGAACAGCTCGATTTCATCGTTTAACCACTGTCTGCCGTAACCGAGTTCTTGAATGTAAATCTCCAACGTATCCTCGGTATCCGGCACCTTGGTTTTACAGCCCATTACAAGCGAACAGGCGAACACGCATATAAGCAATACGCTTACTGTTTTGAACATTGCTTTCTTCATACTATTTTCCTCCCGAAAAATTACGAATTTTAACCTTTCAAACCGCCTATCGTGTAGTTTTTCATGATCGTGTCCGCAAAAGCCGCAAACAAAATCAGAACGGGCAGACACGAAATCACCAATGCGGCATAGTATACGGTTTTGGCTTTGCGAAGCATTTCAAACGCCGCAAGTTGCATGCCCGTCGCGACGCCGGGGGAACTCGGAAAGTACAGCATCGGCGTCTGATAATCGTTCCAAATCCCGATCGCGCTCAAAATGAACAGCGTCGTCATAAGCGGCATCGCCATGGGAAGCATAATGCGGAAAAACACGGTAAAATGTCCGCCGCCGTCAATAAACACCGCTTCGGCATAGTCCCAACTGATCGTTTTGAAAAACGCGTGCATCATCAAAAAGTTGTACCCGAAACTGCTCATGCTCGTAAAGATGACGGCCGCCAAGTTATCGAGCAGTCCGAGTTGCGCGCGCACCTTCATTTCGGCCGCCATATTGCCGATAATGGGCAACGTCATACAGAAAATCGCGATGGCATAGATGACGGGACCCGCTTTGAATTTGTACTTGGAAATCACGTATCCGGTAACTGCTTGGAAAAACACGCTGATTCCGCCGCCGATAAACACGTAATAACAGCTGTTGAGCAGCATAACGGGAAACGTGATCCCGATATAATTGATTTGTTTGAAGGCGTTGATGTAGTTGACTAAGCGCCAAACGTCGGGAAAGCCGAGCGTTTTTCCCGCCGCCTGATCCATGACGAACTCGGTATGGGCCTTGAACGAATTCATGATCATCCACAAAAACGGCAGAATCAGACTGACGGAGTACAACAAGAACAGAACGAACACGACGGTAAATACCGCCCGTTCTCCGCCCGTTCTTTTGGAAAGCAATCTTCCCGTTTTGCGATGTTTGGTTTGCACAATTCCAATCTTTTCCATAGCTCAATACTCCACCATATCCACTTTGTTGACGAGAAATCTGACCAGCAAAATGATCGGAAACAAAATGACGGTAAACACCAATCCGGTCGCCGATACGATATTATAGGCATCGGCCGCCGTGGCGCCGGTACTGCCGTACACGTTTTCGAATATCCAATACGACAGCGTCGTGGTTTTGTGCGCGCCGCCCGTCATCAGTAGGATGGGACCGCTTGACGAGAACAGCCCCGTCAGTCCGAATATCAACTGCGTGGTGAGCGTCGAAAAGATGAGCGGGATCACCAGCGAGCGAAACTCGCGAAACGGTCCGCAACCGTCGAGCTTGGCCGCCTCCATGACCTCGGTCGGAATGCGCGCCATGGTGCCGCTCATAAGGAGCATGATCGAAGAAAACCCCGTCCAAAACGTATAGAACAGAACGGTGGGCGTCGCCGTACTGTCTTGCCCCAAAAATCCCAAAGCGGGAATCCACCCCGTTTTGCCGAGCGGTCCCACCGGACTGATGGTTTCTTTGAACACGGTCACCATCACCACGCCCGGAATTATCGACGGCAGAAAGATCGCCACGCGGAAAAACTTATACCCCGCAACCTTTTTGTACAAAAAGTAGGCAATCAAAGTGCCGATCGGCAAAATAACGGCGTTGGCCAACAGAAAGTATAAAAAGGTGTTCCAAACGGCAATCCGCAACGAACCGTCCGTCGCCGACAGATTGTCCCAAAAGCTGACAAAGTTCTGCCACGTCCATGCCCCTTTCGGCGTCTGAAACGCCATGACGATCATGTTGAGGTTGGTGTACAGATAAAAAATAAACCAACAAACGATCGGCCCCGCAAGCATCGTCCATATGAATGCGTGCTTTTTCAAAAGCGCTTTCCGACGACATTTCTTAGCGAACGCTTGGGAACTTACGCTCGAACTGTTTTCTTGAACCGTTGTCATGTTCTCTTCTCCTTCCTCCTTCCGTTTTCTTTCACACATGTTATTAGTATCTGTCCACATCGACGACATTATAGATACCGCTCGATCGTGTCGAGCCACAGCCCGCACCCGAATGTCGTTCCGAACGCAAAGAAGCATTCTCCCTCCGCATGATCGGGAAAGAAAATCTCGATTTCGTTTTCGCCGTTTTCGAGCGATGCGAGCGCCGCTCCTCCATCGCGGTGAAATGCCGGTACGTACAGCGCCCCGTCGCCCGTATGCACGGGTTTGCCGTTTACAAAGCACGTAAAAGGTCGCGTTCCAGCGCAGACAGCGCGCACCTCTTTTCGTGCGGGCGCTTTGACTTTCGTTCTGTATGTATACGCGCCACTCGGAACGGTAAAATACGCCGACGGCGCCTCGAACACGGTGCGCTTGCCGCACGCGTCCGTAACCTCCCACGGAAAAGACAGCAGCAACCCCGCCTCGACGGTAAACGTCACGCCGCCTACGTCGAAACGCAACGTAAGCGCATTTTTGCGACTGCGATATTTGAGCGCGCCGAGCGTCACCGTAACTTCCTTTTCAAACGTTTCGGTCCCGTTTACGGCAAACGGAATTTCGGCCGGAGAAAACGCAAACGTTTCGAAGCCGAACAGGGAAAGTGTGCCCGAAAGTGTTTGCGAAGAATTGCCTTGCAACCGAATTTTCAATTTGTTTTCTTTATTCGGCAACATTGCGACCGAATCGGGATAGACGATCTCGACGAGAAAAGGCAATTCGGCGATCAGCGATTCGTGCGAACCGTTTTTCCAATCGTACAGACGGGCGGTTTCGCGGTAGCGCGGCTTTGCGATGCGAACGGCGGGCGCGGCGGGAAAATCCTTCGTGCTTTCGTTTCCGTAATACGCGCAAATCGCGCGCTCCGTCCCGATGACCGCATCACAAAATTCCTTTACGGTATTCCACCCTTGCATACCGACGATACAGGCCGACAAAACCAATTTGTCGCCCAGCGGCGCCGTCCACTTTTCGGCGATCGAGTCGGGCTTCCAAATACCGAAAAACGCACCCGTCGTCGCCGCCGTGCAATCGGTATCGTACCCCAATGCCGCCGCCGTGCACACGGCTTTGTCAAAGTCTCCGTCGCAAGCCAAAAGCGACAGCAGAATAAACGAAAGGTTGATGGTGACGTCCGTCCAGTTGTCCGCCGGATACTTTTCGAGGATCGTTTCGCGCACGCGCATAACGTCGTGCGTCTTATCCCATGCTGCGCGCACGTCGGAAAACGCACGATACAGTTTGCTGTCGCGGTCTATGCAATGCAATCCCGTATCGATAATTTTCGACAGATCGGATTCGACAAACGCCGCGCTTTCCACGGCCGCCAAAAACATTTCGGCAAAAATCCCTTCTCCGGCGTGATCGGTCGAAGCGTCCTCTCGGGCAAACGTCGCCGCCAATTCGGGATTCCCCGGCGCCAAACAAGCCCACAGCTCGCTGCGGATCGCCCCGCCCATTCCCGCAACGAATTTGTTGCGATAAATGCCCGAAAGCGGCGCGCGCAATCCGATATTGTGATTGGCGATTGCCACTCCGTACTCGTCGGGCGCGGAATCGTCGAAATGGCGAAGCCACATTTCTCCGATGCAAAGACGGGACACCGGCAAACCCGTCCGCAAAATCGTTGCGAGATTAACTACTTGCAAATCGAGATCGTCGTTGGGCGGCAATTCGGTCGGCACCGGGTCATAGTAGGTAACTTCTCTACCCGATCGATCTCCTTCGTACGGCATACCGAGCGTACCGCCCACGGATTTTCCCGTATAGCAACCGTACACTTTTTTTCGATAGATTTGAAAATCAAGTTTCATATAATACCCTTTCCCAAACGCTTCCTTAATATAGCAACAATTTTATAATATTACAACACTCAGACTTTGTATTGTATTATTTTACACATTTCGTTGTATAATAGTTCTACTCAACAAAAAGAGATTGCTTTTTTGCAAATTTTATTATATAATGAAAGCATAGTTTGGCGGAGTGATTGATATGGTAAATGAATCGAAAAACGAAACGGGTAAACTGTTCCGCAGCGACAAGGTCTTTCTGAGTGATGAACTGATACAGGCGTATTATCACCGCTTCAAAACGATGGAAGGCTTATCCGAACACTCCCACGATTTTTACGAGTTAAACGTCATTATAAAAGGACAAGGCACGCACCGTGTGGGAGAAAAGACATTCGTCATTAAAAAGGGCATGGCTTTTTTGATTCCGCCGTTCGTTCGTCACAGCTACACGTTCGAAAACAACGACTTTGTTATTTTTCACATTCTGTTTCGCAACATGTTTTTCGATAAATACCACAGTCTGCTGAAAAACATCGTCGGATTCAATCTTTTGTTCGAAATCGAACCATATGTACGATTACACGCGAATTCAACAAATTTTCTTCTTTCGCTCGTTGCCGACGATTTTGCCGCGCTCGCCCCGAGTTTCAAACGGTTGGTAATGCTCGAAAACAAAACGAGCGCCAATACCCAGCGGGAAAAAGAATTCTTAACTCTTTACATCATTTCGGTCATATGCGATAATATGAAAAATTTCATGATGGTCAATAAAGAAACGGACGCGTCTTTGTTCTACATTTTGAAAGCCGCCGAGTATATCCAAAACAATTATGCGGAAAAAATTACGCTGACCAAGCTGTGTCGCGAAGCCAATATGTCCAAAACGTCTTTTTTGCAGCACTTCAAAAACAATTACAACTGCACGCCAGCGGAATATTTGAACGATTACCGCATCAACCAGTCGAAAATCATGTTGCGCGAAACCGATAAAAACGTCGCTACGATCGCGCAGAATTGCGGCTTTTTCGACAGCTCGCATTTCATACGCTTCTTTTCCAAAAAAGTGGGCGTTTCTCCCGTCAAATATCGCGAAAACATCCTAAAAGAAAAACAGTCGAACAAGGAGACCGAAAGGTCACGTTTTTTACAACAAATCGAAAATCTGTTGTAAAAAGCCGACGAACGATACAATAACTAAAAATACAAAATAAAAACGAGGTATACACACTATGATTACACATGTACCGCCCATGGGTTGGAACACTTGGAACACGTTTGCGGGTGAGGTCGACGAACAGCTCGTTCTCTCTTCCGCCGACATTCTTGCTGAATCGGGGCTCAAAGATGCCGGTTACGAATACGTCGTCATCGACGACTGTTGGGCACTGAAAGAGCGGGACAAAAACGGTAAACTCGTTCCCAATCCCGAAAAATTCCCGCACGGCATGAAATACGTCGCCGACTACATTCACGCCAAAGGTCTGAAATTCGGCATGTACTCTTGTTGCGGGACAATGACCTGTGCCGAGTTTCCCGCGAGTTTCGACCGCGAATACACCGACGCACGGACGTTCGCCGAATGGGACGTCGATTTTCTCAAATACGATTACTGCTTTAAGCCCTCGTCCGTCGAAGGCAAACTGCTGTTCCGCCGCATGGGGTTGGCGCTTGCCAATTCGGGCCGCGACATTCTGTTCAGCGGTTGCAGCGGCGGTTTGGACGCCACGCACGAATGGATCGGCTCGACGGGCGCGAATATGTGGCGTTCCACGCCGGACATCATGGACACGTGGGAGTCGATCAAAAACTTGATTATCCGCCAATACGATATCCTTCCTTTCGGCGGACAGGGTTGCTTTAACGATATGGACATGCTCGTCGTCGGCATGAACGGGCGCGGACACGTCGGTCTCAAAGGCTGTACCGCCGACGAATACAGAGTGCATTTTGCCGCTTGGTGTCTGCTCGGTTCTCCGCTGATGATCGGTTGCGATATCCGCAATATGGATGCCGAAGCCAAGGCAATTCTCACCAATCCCGCGCTCATTGCCATCGATCGGGACGCCCGTTGCGCCCATCCCTACATCATTCGGCAGTCCGACAACGACGAATACCCGCTCATCGTGCGGCACCTTGCCGACGGCGATATCGCGTTCGGCTTTTTCAATCTTTCGGACTCCGCCGCCAATCTGTGGATTCCGCTCGCCGACCTCGGCATATCTTTCACGCAGGGAAAATCCGCCGAGGGAAAAGACGTCTATACGGGAAAGCCCCTTGCCCTCAAAAACGAAACGCTGTTTGCCACCGTGCCGCCGCACGGATGCGAAGTCTACCGTCTGAAAATCAAAGACATCAAATAAGCCGCCATGCAATGTATACTCTGCGGAGCCTCGGTTTCTTTCGACGAAGCGGGGCTCAATAAGAAACTTCTCGGTCGCGACATGAAAAGTTTTCTTTGCCTTACCTGCCTTGCCAAACGCTTCGGCGTAACTCAAGAACGCTTGCAAGAAAAAATCGAAGAATACCGAAGAATGGGCTGTCTGCTCTTTACGTCCAAACCCGACGACGACTGAACCAATACAAAAATTCAAACTGAGAGCGAGACGTGCGCTTGGTATATATACGAGAGGGCGAGCTGACGCTCGCCCAACCAAGCGCACGCACTGCAACCCACCTACCTACCTACCGACCGAATACACCGTTTTGTCCGCATGAACGCAACCGACAACAGCGGCAAGCCGTCGCGCGCGGGCTTTCCGCGATCGGCTTGCCGCCGCTTCTTTGTCAGTTGCTTTTCCGCAGTTGCGCGATCACTTCGGGACTCACGCGTCCCACGTATACGCCTTCGTCCCAGCAGTTGAAGTTATCGAAGAGCAAGAGCTTTTTATCCTCTTGCCCCGTGCGGCACAGTACGTCCTCGTCCATGATGTCGGATATAAAATATTGATACAGTCCTTTACTGTACACGATTTTTCCGCCCGTTTTCTCAATATACTTGAGTAAGTATTTTATCGAAAAGTTCAATAAGCGCGGATCGAGTTCCTTGAAATCGGTGCGCCCAAACCGCTCATTGAAATACGTGCTCTGTACGCTCTTTTGCATTTTCTTTGCCGTAGTGGAATAGTCTTTCACCTCTATAAGCATTCCCGGCAGCGTATTTTCGGGTATGGCAAATAAGCCGTGAAAATGCAATCGCTTTTTCTCGAGTGATCGTTCCCACACACCCATATCAAATCGCTTGAAACAAAACGAACAGCCGCTCTGAAAGCGTCGCGCAACTTGATTGCCGCCATAGAACAAGGCATCATCACCGAACAAACCAAAGAGTGCCTGAAAGAACTCGAAGCCCAGATATCCCAGCTTGACTTCGATATAGAACAGGAAAAGCAACGCACCTTCGCAGAACTCACTCCCGCAAAAGTCATTCAATTCCTGAACAAGGCGATATGCGGCGACGTACAGGATATAGGCGTAAGAAAAGCTCTCGTGAAATATCTTATCCGCGACATTATTCTGTACAACGATAAAATTATCATCAACTACTACTTCTCCGATCCGCTCAAAAAACACAACAACTCAATCGAATCGGTAAAGGAAACAGAAAAGCAGTCCAAAGAGGCTACTCCTTTATCTGACTTTCAAAGTTCGTACAAAGGCGATAACTCGCCGCCAAAGCCTTGAATTTTTCAGGGCTTTTTATTTTTTTGAATTTCAATTAGTCCACTTGCAACAAAACTATGTTCAAAAAGAAAAGATGGTATGTTTTTTGCTATGATTTCATTCTTTCTGCGTTCACCAATAGATCTCCTAGAAATATAAGACTGATATAGATTATCCGCATTTCCCGTCATCGAAAACAATGCAAAATCTAACTTACTTGATTGTTCAAAAATATCCAAAAATTCTTTTGTTTGTAATAAATCCAAGCAACACATTTTATGATGATTATTCAAATAAAGACTGCCCAAAGGGCTAGCGTCTTCAATTAAGAATCCCATATAAATATTTTTGAAATCTTTTTTTAACTCTTTCTGCATTTCAGTTTTATAATCATCGATTTTGTCATAATGCGATATAAACTGTGCTAGAAAATTTCCGACGTAGTAGATACCTTTCTTTTTTACATCTTCATCTAAAACTGCAAAATCTCCATCTTTAACAAGTTTCTTCTTAAGTTCCTGTTCACTTTTAGCTGCAACTTTATGTTGTTCGCTTCCTTTTTTTGTGGTTCTTGTATTATCGAACTGAAAATGCTCAAGTAAAAGCATATCGCTCTCAATGACTGCATATGCATCAGGTCGCCTTAGAGTTTCTTTAAGTTGAGAGAAGAACTGCTTGTACTTATGAATCGAGGGTGTGTCTTCTTCTAAGCAATTAACACCTTGCGGACAAATTGTCATACAAGAAATAGTTCTTTCAAAATCTGTCATATACTCACCTTATATTTGATTTTATAAATTATACCATATAATAGGTTTTTTAACAAGGTTCACATCTCCATATCCTTTGACTTTTTGCGGTGTTTTTGCAGGCGTTCCTGAAAGTCGAGATATTCAAAGTATTCGTCGAGCGTTTCTAAACCGAGCCGCGACATTTCTTCTTTCGCTTTTTTGAAAACAGATAAATCGTCGGCATCATCGGGCGCGGTATCTTGCGAAACTTCCGCTGCTGCATTTTCCTCAACGGGTTCGTCGTCCTCATCCAACACCTCAAAAGTCTGCAAATGATTTTCGTTTGCGGGCTTTTCTATTTCCGCTGTCGAAAATATTTTCTGCATAGTTTCTATCGTATCGGGCGCAGTTTGCCTTTTAAGCGTTGTATTTCCCGCGAGAATGTCCGAAAGCGTATCGGCAATGCCGAGCTTTGACGAGAAATTCAAATGGCTGTAAATGTCCGCCGTGGTGGAGAATGTACTGTGTCCAAGCCATTCCTGTACCGCCTTCATACTGACACCGCTTGCGATCAGGATACTTGCACAACTGTGCCGCAATTCGTGAAAACGAATGACGGGAAGATTATTGCGCACAAGGAATGATTTGAAGTGCGTCGTCAGGGTGTCGGGGCGGATAAGTTTACCCACTTCATCTACACAAACATAATCTCGGTACTGTCGATTATAGTATTGTCCGTATTTTTCGGCGCGCTCTTGTTGCTCTCTTTTCAAATTAAGCAGAATATCTTTTACGGCGGGCAACAGCGGCAAAGTGCGCATGCTCGATTGATTTTTCATTTTATCTTTCGTAACCAAAACTCTCTTGCCGTCCACTTCGCATTGTACTACGGCATGGTCGAGCGTTATCGTATCATTTTCAAAATTGATCGCGCTCCAACGCAAACCGCATACTTCGCTTCTCCGCAGACCGTATATGGCGGTCAACTTATAAATGTATTCGTAAGGATCGCCTTGCAATTTCTGAAAGAGCGTCTGCATCTGCTCCGCCGTATAAAATTTGGCTTTGAATTTCGGAGATTTTGGCCGCTCCACTTTATCGGCGGGATTGGTCAAGATATAATCGCTCCGATATGCCACTTCCAAAGCTCTGTGCAAAACGGTATGGCAATGATGAGCCTCTTGTACGCTTTTTCCGTTCTGCTGCATATAGGTATAAAATTCCTGAATATCTTTGGGTTTCAAATTTTTCAACCGAGTGCGCTTTTCCGCAAAATAAGCGGCAATATATTCGACTCTGTGTTTATAGACCGAATATGTAGTTACCTGTATATTCGTCTTTGCGACCTGCAACCATTCATAGAGATAATCCGAAAAGAGCGGGCTATCGTTCGAGGAAACATCTTCTTTTTGTTCGGGTTCACGTACCGAACTTTTTTGCGATTGCAGCGAATTTGCGCCGAGCGTTCCGTTTGCAAATTTTGCTTCGGCAGTCCGCAGCATATCCATTGCGGCGCGCTTGTTGTTCTTTTCGTCTAAACCCGTAGCAACCCATTTTTGTTTGCTCTTGCCGTTTTCGTCCTGATAGGAGATGACGACATAATATTTTCCGTTTTTTACGACGAGCCGCCCTTTCATTACGCCGCCTCCTTACAAACACCGCAGACAAACTCGATCACGTTGACCTTTGCGATGATATATTTCCGTCCGACTCGTTTTGACGGAATAGCGCCGCTTCGCAAAAGGCGATATGCAAGCGATTGCCCGATCTGCAACATTTCCATCAACTGTTCGACGCTCACCACGTCGGGATATTCTTTGAACATTCAACCCTCCAAATCATATTTTGTAACGCTGCCGCCGTAAGTCCGTATCCGCGCTGAAAGTCGCTTATAAGCGACTTGGAACATATCTTTGATTTCCCGACCGACACGCGCAGAACACGGCTTAAAACGGCAATTTTGCAACAATAAATTTCACTCTTCAAAAGACGGAAGCGGGTATCCCGCCTTCCCGTGAGATGTAAGTGTGACTCAGTTTGAGTCTCACTTCTTATCCTGTTCAAAAAAATAGGTCTTTTTCGCTCTCTTTGGCTCCACCCCTCAAACAGGGCGGTATCCGTCTTTTCTATCCATTGTTCGATTTTCGAGATCGCCGCTTGCGGTTGCCTGTGTAGACGATGATATTTCCGTTTTGTCGGTGTAATGAATTGTAACTCGGTGTTCGTTTGATTAGTCCGGATGCTTCCAATAAAGAAAGGTCGTCCTGTATCGTTCGCTCGCTCACGTTAAACTCTTTTGCCATTACAGCTACGATAAACCGCCGCCCACTTCGCTTGCGAATAAATTGCAAAAGCAATTCTCTGCGTTGATCTTTTTTGCTCATTTAGTACCTCCATTTTTTCAATTTTTCCCCTCATATATCCGTGGACAAAAATAGTGTATATTTTCGGGTTTTTCAAAAAATTTGCGTAAATCTTTTTTTGTTCATATGGTATCTTCATCTTTGAATACTATTTATTACTTCACCTTTAAAGCAATAAGAGGGTAAGTAGTTTTTACAACAAAAAGTCAGCCTTACGACAGGCTGTCTGTTCGTTTATTCAACAAATAAATTTTCCCTTCATATATCCATGGACAAAACAAAGGGAAAATCGGCTATTTTTTGAAATTTTTTTATTTTTAATAATGAAGTAAAAACCCTCTCATATATCCATGGACAAAATCAAGGCAAAATCGGACCTATTTCAAAAATTTTCTTAATTTTTTAATTAAATATCTCTCATATATCCATAGACAAATTGAAGCCTAAATCGGGGGTATTTTGAAAATTTTCTCAAAATACTTATCCTCAGAAATCAAAAAAGTCGTTACCTGTTACAGTAACGACTTTTCATTCTTCTACAAATTTCTACAAAAAGTAGTTAAAAATGTGCTAAAAATTAAAAGCAACAACAAACATTAAAAAATGCTCAAACAAAGCAAAAAGCCTGAATTAACGGATAGAAAAGCGGTCAAAATGCTAACTTTCCGATAATTTAGGATGTTAAATATCAATAAAGAATGGCAGGCAACAAACTCAGAGCGAAACTTGAAAACCGTTGATGTGAAAGCATCCGGGGGTTCGAATCCCTCACTTTCCGCCATTAGGGAATAATACGAACCTTGATTTAGGGTTCGTATTATTTTTTGCCGTCGATTACTTCGGCATCATCGTTGAACGAAATTAAAACAGTCAGCACGAACAAAGGTCTGACTGGGCAAATTTAAGGACTATACAAGTTATTACTCTTTTATTCTTCAAATGGATCTTTTAACTTCTCATTACACTGAACTATATTATTTACAAGTCTACTCTTTGAAAATTTTTCATTGATAGTTTACAGCTCACGGCAGATAAAACGGCATAGATGACAATTCCTATCGCAAGAGCCACTGATTTGGCACCAGTATTTTCGGAATTGAGTCCGTTCAGGGTTGTAGAATAGAGCGGAGTTACCCAACGCAAAACAATAAAAACGCCGATTATAAAGAATACGACGATTGCGCCTATTACAAATGGTACTCCGATTTTATCGGGTTTTTTAAAATAACAAGGGAAGAAGATCAAATTAAATGTGCCGAGCAAAATCGCCCCGTTGCCTACCAAAACAAGATTCGCCGATATACCTGCTTGATTGACATATTGCTCCGCAGGCAAAACCGCGTCTTTTATTGCGCCGATGACACCGACAAGCAATAAAATGATACACTGTAACCCGAATACCACCAGCATTTTTGTAAATGGAATATGCTCTTTTTTTACAGGCAATGCGCAGGAAAAAGCAATATCGCCGTTTTCCCTTGTCATCATGCAACAGAAAAATATCGAAAGGCATGAGAAAAAGAAAATGACTTCATACGGGTAATTCGGC
>CASEWU010000020.1 GCA_949291725.1 uncultured Bacillota bacterium | reverse complement strand
GTAAATTTTTATAAAATCAGTGTTCCAGCGCTTTTTCGATATAGGGAGCGATCTCGTCGATGTCAAGGCGGATCTGCGCCATGGTATCGCGGTCGCGGATGGTAACGGAATTGTTTTCCAGCGTATCGAAATCGATGGTGATGCAGAAAGGCGTTCCGATCTCATCCTGACGGCGGTAGCGTTTGCCGATCGAGCCTGCTTCGTCGTAGGTAACCATGAATTTCTTTGCAAGTTTCTTGTAGACTTCGCGTGCCTTTTCCGAAAGATTTTTCTGCAAAGGCAACACGGCCGCTTTGTAAGCCGCGAGAGCAGGGTGGAAGTGCATGACGGTACGGACATCGCCGCCTTCGAGTTCTTCCTCCTCATACGCTTCGCAAAGGACTGCCAGCATGAGTCTGTCTGCGCCGATGGAGTATTCCACGACGTAGGGGATGTACTTTTCATTGGTTACGGGGTCAAGATAATTCATGTTCTTGCCCGAATATTCCTGATGGCGGGAAAGGTCGTAATTGGTGCGGTCGTGAATTCCGTTGAGTTCCGACCAGCCGATCGGGAAGAGGTACTGAATGTCGCAGGCAGATTTTGCGTAATGCGCAAGTTTGTCGTGATCCTTGAACCGCAGATGTTCTTCCTTGAACCCGAGGCCGAGCAGGAAGTTTTTGGCTTTCTGTTTATATTCTTCGTAGTATTGAAGATCGGTGCCTTCTTTGCAGAACCACTGGTGTTCCATCTGTTCGAATTCGATGGTGCGGAAGATAAAGTTGCCCGGGGTGATTTCGTTGCGGAACGCTTTACCGATCTGCGCGATGCCGAAAGGCACTTTTGCGCGTGTGGTACGCTGAACGTTCAGAAAGTTTACGAATTCGCCCTGCGCCGTTTCGGGACGCAGATAAATTTTATTCTGGCTCTCGTCGGTAACGCCGCGGGAGGTCTCGAACATCAGGTTGAACGTGCGGATGGGCGTCCAGTTATGCTTGCCGCAGTTCGGGCAGGCGACCTTATGTTCTGCAATGTATGCTTCCATTTCCTCGTTGGTCATGGTGTCGGGATTGACTTTGCCCTTGGAATGCGCTTCGATCAGGTTATCTGCACGGAAACGGGCTTTGCATTCTTTACAGTCCATTTTCGGGTCGGTAAAGGAAGCAGTATGACCGCTGGCTTCCCAGACGCGCGAATTCATCAGGATCGCCGCGTCCACACCGTAAGAGTTATCGCTTTCCTGGACAAATTTTTTCCACCATGCGCGTTTGATGTTATTTTTGATCTCCACGCCTACGGGGCCGTAATCCCAGGTGTTCCCCATGCCGCCGTAAATTTCGCTGCCGGGGAAAATGATCCCGCGCGTTTTGCAAAGGTTTACGATCTTATCCATCGTTACTGCGTGTTTATCTGTCATGATGTACCTCAATACCAAAAATTTCTTTATTATTTTACTTGTTTTGCAAAGTAAAGTCAACGGATTGCATGCGGATTCGCATACTATTTATATTTTTAACTTCACGAACAGGTAAGGAGCCGCTGTCATCGCAAGAAAAAGGGTAACGAAATATTTCAGAAAATCAAACCAGTTATTGTCAGGCAGAAGCAAGTGCATGGGAACAAACGGAATCAGGGCAACTACTCCGATGACGATCAGTCGGAACAATCTGTGCAGCCAGTTTTTCGTGTCTTCGAAACGAATAAATTTATCTTCGATCCAAAGGCCTGCGGCGGTCGCGAGGGTGATCGCGGAGATCTGAAACATGGAATGCGTTGCCGTGCGCTCAATGAACAGGAGCGGAATGGTCAGAACTGCGATCACAAGATAGATATACAGGCGCGCATTGTACCATTTGGCATAGACGAGATTCCATAAGAAAGCGCAGGCAACGCCGATCGCAAGGCCTGTGAGCACGTCGGTCGGATAATGTACTCCCAGATACAGGCGCGAGAGCATGACCAGAATTACGAACAGGGCGCTCAGGACAATGGCGAGCGGTTTGCGGATGCGGATGGCAAGCGTGGTGAAAAAGCTGCTCGTCGCAGTGGCGTGCCCGCTGGGGAAGCTCATGTCGGGATCGAGATCGGCTGTGGATACGACAAAATTGTCCACGTTTACTTTATCCACGGTCCCGGCAACGAAGGGGCGAAGCCTGCGCACGGCGCTTTTTACGCCGGAGGTAATGCTGCTGGCGGTCATGACCGTAACAAGTGCCTGTTCTCCGATGCGTTTGGAAAAGCAGATATAAACGACGGCAATGATCGCCGCGATGACAAACTCTTCGCCGAGTGCGGTAAAGACAGAAAAGAATACGTCCAGGAACG
>CASEWU010000019.1 GCA_949291725.1 uncultured Bacillota bacterium | reverse complement strand
CGCCATCTGCTTCCTGTATCAATTCGTCGGAAGAAAGGTATCGGAAATTTACGGAAAAGACAGAAAAGGAAAAGAACTTACGATAAAACTTGCCTGTTATCGGGAAGTAAATCGCTTCATTGACACTTTGCGAAACAGACCGGACAGACGTGGGACGATCGTCGAATCCATAGACTTCACGGACTATAAGGCTTTGCCCACGGATCCTGTCAACTGCTTTGAACACGAGCAGTCTGATTATACCAAATATGATGAACTTGTCGAAAAACTGCATTTGACCGCGCTGGAATTTGCCATTCTGGACTGTTACATGAACGGAATGGTGCAATCGGAAGTCTGTGCCGAACTCGGCATCGGCAGAGGAACTATAAATTTCCGGAAAGCGAGTATCCGCAAAAGATATACTGCCCGTTTCGGCGAATATCGTTATACATAATCTTTCCCAAATTGCTGCTCTTATCAAAAACTTTTTTCAACTCGCAAAAACCTTGCGAGTTGATCTTTTATCCTGTTTCCAAAATTTTCATTCGTCCGCTCAATACGGACTTGGGAGAAAATCATGGATAAAACACAATTAACCGCACTATTGCAATTCATTAAAACTGTCCCGGATAACAATTTCCTGGCAGCCGCCTGTCTTGCCGCTTTGGCGTCAAAATCGGATACAGAAAAAACTGCCTTGCTTTTAAACGAACTTTATTCTTCGTCCGAAAAAAAGGCAGAATCCGTTTCCGAACCAAAACAATCCGCTTCCACACTCCTATACTTTTCAAAAAAGGAAATCGCCTCTATGTCTAAAACTTTCAAAAAAGAATTTATTGCCAACGGTCTTGCCGCCCATGTTGTCAAGCGGCAACGTTCCAAAAATTGCATCCTTTACATCATTCGCTATCGTCGCAACGGCTACAATATCTGCGTTTCCGCAAATTCGCTGGAAAAAGCCCGCGCGCGGTTTCTTCAAGCCACCAAAGCGGAAAACATCGAAAAATACCGCCGTAAAAATTATGCAGCCAAAAACTCTTTTGCCGCCGTCGCCCGCGAATGGCTGAATTTCAAAGAGGGAAAGCTGCACGAACGCACATTGAAAAATTATGAGAGCTATTGCACTCGTTATCTCTTTCCCGTTCTCGGCGATCTGCCTATCTCTTCCGTCCGGACAATCGACATCAATAAAATTATGTCCCAAACAGACGGGCGCGTTTATGAGGATTTGCGCGTCGTTCTCAATTCCGTTTTCAAATATGCGCTCGCAAGCGGCGTCATCTCGCACAATCCCATGCTCCTGATCCCCTTCAAAAAGGCAGAACGCAACAACCGCCGTGCCCTGACGAACGAAGAGGTACGGAAAATGATCGAACGGCTCGAACTCCCCGAATTCAAAACCTATAAGCGCACTTTTCTCATTCTGCTCTTTTTCGGACTTCGTCCCTGCGAGCTTGCCGACGCCCGCTTCGAAGGAAATTTTCTCGTCGCGCGCAATGCCAAACGCAAAAACGGGAAGATCGAATATAAAAAGATTCCCGTCTGCCCGCAGGCGAGAGAAATGCTCGACCTCACCACGCCCGTCGGATTCCCGCACCGCACCGATGTCCTTAACCGCATTTTCAAAAGAATCATGAACGACGACGAAGTTTCGCAATATTACCTTCGCCACACGTTTGCCACCGTCTGCCAGCAATACGTCCGCCCGGACATCGTGAACATCTGGATGGGCGACAGCTCCGAACGGCTGGTCGGTCGGGTCTATACCCACTTTCCCGACAAATTCATGTGCGAACAAATGCAAAAGGTCGTATTTGATTTTTGACCGCTCCCGCATATCGCAAAAGCCGCCCGACAAACGTCGGACGGCTTCTTCTTTTAATCATTTTCCGAAAGCAACCGTACTGCCTGTTGTCCGAAATCGACCGCGACTTCGGATTTTCAAAAGGCTCTTCAAAGCGCATCCCTTTCAGGGATTTTCCCACCTCTCCTATCACCAAAAGTGCGCACCAAAATGCGCACCAATCGGGGTAAAAAACGCGAAAATCGAAGAATAATTATCCAAAACGACAAAAAATATACGGGATATTGCCATGTTTTATGCAACATCCCGCATAAATGGTGCGGTCGACAGGAATTGAACCCAGGACGGATACGCTCAATCCATTATAAATAAAGGCTTTCAGCCGCTGCGCACCAAAAACACGCCAAAATGTTTGCGTTTTGCCAGGCTTTCCCCTGAAAAATATCCGACAACTCGCCGCCCCCTTAACATAAGCGTCATCTTTCGGCTATAATAATATCGCATGTTAAATTGGCTGATAAGGAGCCCTCCTATGTATATCAGATGACACGCAGAAAAAACTGTTGCAACACTTTCAAAAATGTTCGGCGCCGTACTTGTCGCGGAACCGAGGCAAGTTGGTAAAACCACGATGCTCGAACGGATAACCGACGGGTTCAGTTATGCCACACTGGACAATCCCATCATGCGCGCCGCCGCCGAAGAACAGAGCGGCACATTCTTTTTGGACAATCCGCCTCCCGTATTTGTCGACGAGATACAAAATGCCCCTGCCCTGTTCGGGCAGATAAAGCTGTACCTTGACAGGGACAGAAAGAAGGGTCAGTTCTATCTGTGCGGTTCACAACAATTCAAGATGATGAAAGGCGTCAGCGAATCGCTCGCCGGTCGCATAGGTCTTGTAACTCTGCCGGGATTTTCCATAAGAGAAACGCTGCACGGGCGGCGTTGTTTGCCCTTACGACAAACTGATATCTCTGTCGGAAACGGATAAGGTCATTCCGATAAGCTATCTCTGCCCCCCTGTCTTGCAACCGTGACATATACTTGTCTTGATACGAGAGCGGCGCATCGGATGATGCGCCGCTTTATTTTTCATTTTCTCCATTCATTTAATATCGTTTAGCGCTATTCTTTCGGCGCCGTAACAATTCTCTGATTGTGCGCCTGCGGTTTTTCGGGAATCGTATAAGCAAGAATTCCCTGTTCGATCAACGGCTCAACGTAGCGCCGCATTGCATACGCCTGCGTCATATTCAAAAAAACAGCGACTTCCTTTCGCGACCGAGGAATCTTGCAATACTCTTCCAAGGCGCTCGGATTTCCCGTTACCTTTGCCGTTTGCGCATTATAGAATACCACGCGGAAAAGTCCGTGTCTATCCTCAAACAGCGGCTCGCGAAGCCCGCTTTCCGCGAAAAGTTTCCGAATGGTCGGGATGCCGGAATAACGATTTTCCATAACTTTCATCGTTTCCAACACGGAAACAAGCGTCTTGTTGCGGGTATCGGCATGAATTCTGCCCAATTCGTCAATGTCAATCGCCCCGTAAAGTCCTCCCGCATTGACGATCTCTAACCGGTCTTGGTACATCTCCAACCGAACGGGCGTCCCCTCCGTATAAGGACTATAATCACGGTGTACAAGCGCATTGATGATCGCTTCGCGCACAGCAGTCAGACAAATATCACAAATCTATAAAATAATGTTGTAAAAATTTTGAGTAACTCGCAGCTCAAATAACATCACTTTTGTCAAAAAATAGCTTAAAAATATTCTATTTCAAATAAGCAATTCGACAACATAGAATACCAGTTAGATCACTCATTTCGTTACTATTAATTATATTTAAGCAAAT
>CASEWU010000018.1 GCA_949291725.1 uncultured Bacillota bacterium | reverse complement strand
TTCGTCGATCGTTTGCAGAAAACTCGGGTTGAAAGAAAACAAGATCGATCTCAGTGAATGGAAGAAGATGCTTTTGCGTGCGGAAAATTGCGAGGAGACAGTCCACATTGCATTGTGCGGAAAGTATGTGCAGCTTCACGACGCGTATCTTTCGGTTGCGGAGGCGCTGGCGCATGCGGGATTCGAAAACGCAGCAAAAGTAGAGATCGAATGGGTAGACAGTGAAGTTTTGAACGAAGAGAATACGGCGCGTATTCTGGACGGTGTAGACGGAGTCCTCGTTCCCGGCGGATTCGGCGGCAGAGGTGTGGAAGGAAAGATCTGTGCGGCGAAGTACGCAAGGGAAAACAATATCCCGTACCTCGGTATTTGCCTGGGTATGCAGATTGCGGTCATTGAATTTGCGAGGGACGTTCTGGGACTTACGGATGCAAATTCTTCCGAATTTGATCCCGAAGGAGAGCATTCGGTCATTGACCTGATGCCTGATCAGCTCGGCGTGAAGATGGGCGGCACGATGCGTTTGGGCGCCTACCCGTGCAAAGTGAAAAAAGGAACGAAAATGTATGCCGCATATAAACAGGACAATATTTCCGAGCGGCATCGCCATCGTTTTGAATTCAACAATGACTATCGCGAAGCGATACAAAAGGGCGGGATGGAGATCTGCGGAACGTCGCCCGACGGCAAGCTCGTGGAAGCGGTGGAGATCCCTGCAAACGACTTTTTTGTTGGGGTGCAGTTCCATCCGGAATTCAAATCGCGGCCCAACGCGGCGCATCCGCTGTTCCGTGAATTTATAGCGGCGGCCGTACGGTTCTCGAAGAAAAAGAAGAAGAACGCATAAGCAATTTTGAAACGAAACGATCGGAGAGAGGGAGCAGAAATGAAACTCAACCGCAATTACCTGAATTTAGAAGAAAGTTACTTGTTTTCCACGGTTGCGCATAAAGTGAGCGCGTTTTCGGCAGCGCATCCCGAGGCGAAAATACTGCGCATGGGGATCGGCGACGTAACGCTTCCGCTGGCGCCTGCCGTTGTGGAGGCTATGCAGAAAGCGGTGTCGGAAATGGGGAAAAAAGAGACGTTCCGCGGTTACGGACCCGAGCAGGGGTACGATTTTCTGCGCGAAAGCATACAAGGATATTATGCTCGGCGCGGCATCGCACTGGATGTAAACGAGATCTTTATTTCGGACGGGGCAAAGAGCGATCTGGGAAATATTCTGGATATATTCGATACGGACAACACGGTTCTGATTCCGGATCCCGTCTATCCCGTGTATGTGGATACAAACGTCATGGCGGGGAGGAAGATCGTTTTTGCCGACGCCAATGCGGACAACGGATTTCTTCCCATGCCGGATGATTCCGTAAATGCGGATATTATTTACATTTGTTCGCCCAATAACCCGACGGGAGCAGCGTATTCGGCTGAGCAGCTGCAGGCATGGGTGGATTACGCCCGCGCGCACGGCGCCGTCATTCTTTACGATGCGGCGTATGAATGTTTTGTTTCGGAAAAAGGGCTTGCACGGAGCATTTATGAAACAAAGGGTGCCAAGGAGTGTGCCATTGAATTTTGTTCCTTTTCTAAAACGGCGGGATTTACGGGCACGCGGTGCGGCTACACGGTGGTGCCGCAAGATTTAAAATTTGACGGCGTTTCCTGTAATAAACTTTGGCTTCGCCGCCAGACGACCAAATTTAACGGTGTGCCGTACATTGTACAGCGCGGCGCGGCGGCCGTGTTTACGGAAGAGGGCGAGAAACAAATTCATGAAAATCTCGCGGTATACCGTCGGAATGCGAAAAGACTGTGCGATTGCATGGATGAACTGGGCGTTTTCTATACGGGCGGAAAAAATTCTCCGTATGTATGGTTCCGTTGCCCCGGTTTTTCAGACAGTTGGCAGTTCTTCGATTATCTTCTGGAAAAAGCGAATGTCGTCGGAACGCCCGGTTGCGGATTTGGTAAAAACGGACAGGGCTTTTTCCGCCTGACCGCGTTCGGGAGCGAAGAAACGACGATCGAAGCGGTAGAGCGAATCAAAAATCTGTTAAAAGTATAAGCTTGGAATAAACTTAATTATAAATGAGAAAGCGCGCGGCGCATATTGCGCCGCGCGCTTTTGGTTGAAAAATGGCGCCGCCCGTAAGAACTTTACGGACGGCGTTTCTTTTGTAATTAGATCCCCCCGTCGGCGCGGATTAGCGCGCAGCTGGGGGCAAAATTACTTCAAAGCAGGGGAAGAATGACGTATTCATTCAGGAGCAGAATCGCTGTTCCCGCAATGCAGGTGAGGGAGAGAACAAGCAGGTCGCGTTTTTTGATGCGGAAAGAGCGCCTGTAAATGAAGTAAGCGATGAGTCCGTAAATAAAGTCCATGATCAGACCGACCAGCGAAATGCCGACCGAACTGAAAAAGATAGACAGCGGCGTTGACGTATTGACGACGGAGAAAAAGACGTACCAGGGTATAAGTGTCTTATATCCGAAAACGGAGTCGGAGATCTGTCCCGCGTTTTCCGCCTTGTGTTTGCCTGCGGTCTGAAACAGTCCGAAATAGGCTGCCGCGCTTTCAATAAAGATCAGGATAAAACAAAACAGTTTGTTTGCATCCATATCGAAAGTTGAACTGCGGTTAAGGATCAGTCTGTCAAAACCGTTAAACAGATAGACCATAGGGCTGAACGGAAAATAATTGAGGCCGTTTCGTAAAAAAGAGGGACAATATTGGTAAAAATTGCTAACCATATACAGGGACGGCATCAGGAGCGCTATGTTCAGAGTAAAGATAAATATTATACCGTCGCGCACTGTATTTGCACGGGTAAAACAGAAAGAATTAAAACCAAACAGGCATATCGCCGCAGGAAGGGACGCAAAGTAGAGAGGTAGATACCAGACAAGATCAAGGAATCTTTCACTGCATGCTATGACGAGAAATCCCAGCCAATAGGATACTGTATAAGGAATCAGGATCAGGGCAAGTCCGCCGAGCAACCGTACAAACATGAGTGTGTTTCGCTTGATCGGGAGCGCATACCATAGGTCAGTACTGCGTCGGTTCATGCGGAAAGAGAATTGCATGGAAGGAACTATATAGCAAAGTATACCTAGAATGGTTCCCGGCATAAATACAAACGATGTTTCGGTATGTATGCTGTAATCGGGGGAGTAACGAATCGAGTTTCCCGAATATTCAGTCGTGAGCACCATCACAACAAAAAGAGCAGAGGCAATTGCAGTAAAAATACACAAAGGCAGGAACAGCCGTTTCAGTTCATAGGCAATCGATTTTTTCATATGCTTTTCCTACCTTGTTCTGTTTCGATGAGGAAGTATTCTTCAAAGTCGACGGGGATCTCTTCGATAAAAAGCGGTTCAAGCGACGCGATCGATTCGCGTATTTTTTCAAGATCGCTGCGGACAATAAACTGCACAACGCGGCCCGAGCTTTCGAATTTGACGCAATCGAAAGGAAAATCGGCGCGCACGACGTCGCGGTTGAATGCCGCCTGGTATTTATGGACTGTGCCCAGATGCTCCAAAAGACTGCCGCTTTCCAGGACGGAACCGTTTCCGATCAGGGCAAAATCGGTACAAATATCCGAAAGCTCGCGCAGGGAATGGGAGGCGATGATGGTCGTACAACCGTTTTGTTTACCCAGTTCTGCAAGTGCGCATTTGAAAGAATGCCGCGCTTTCGGATCCAGTCCGTCAAATGCCTCATCCAAGAGAAGATATTTCGGATGCGTAGCAAGCGCCAGCGCCACAAACATCTGTCGCTTCATGCCTTTGGAAAAATTGTGGATCGGCGTATTAACGCTCAGAGAAAAGCTGTCGCACCATCTGTGGAAAAGAGGACTGTCGAAGTCGTAATATGTTTTGTACAGCTCTGCCAAATATTTCCCAGATGTGCTTATGTTGTAATAGGGATCATCCGGAAGAAAAAATAGTTTTTTTTTGACGTTTTCGTTTTCGTAAACTTCTTGCCCGTCGTATAGAATTTCACCCGAATCGGCTTCCAGAACGCCTGCCAGTAAACGCAAGAGCGTCGATTTTCCTGCTCCGTTTACGCCGACCATCCCATACACACATCCGTCGGGGACGGCAAGGTTTAAGTCATGTAAAATTATATGCTTTCCGTAAGATTTTTTAAGATTTCGGATTTCAATCATCGTTTTCCCCGTTTTTAAAAATATTTTGGCAGTCGTCATAACTTTTATCAAGTCTCATCCAACGACTGCCATAGTGCGGATTCTTTTTTGACGTGTTTTTTACACGCGTTTTTTTATCTGTTTTCGTATTCGAATGAATTATAGCAGGTATGGCATGGTTTGTCAATAGAGGAAGCAAAATACAGACTTGAATGAAGAAATCCCAATGCGTGTACGGCTTGACCTTTTTTGCGTATTGTGTTTGATAGTTTATACAGATAGTCTGCGGGCAATTCTATGGAAAAACCGATCGACAATAAAGCACAAAACCAACAGGCTTGGATATGCCGTTTCTTGCATATTCGTTTTCTGCGATAGAAGAATGAAAGCCCGTTCGCGTCAAAATATTTGGCGCGAACGGGCTTTCAGACAGGACTATAAAAAGTTTCAAACGCACAAAGTATGCTTCGCCAGGGATTATTATTGCCTTTGATCGGGCGGAAGCGGGTTCTGTTTTTGTGCTTCCGGGAAAAGCTTTTTGATAAGTTGATTGACGTACTGTACGGGAACAAGTTGGATCTTATCCTCGAATTTTTTTACGCTTTTAAAGTTTTTTGCAGGGAAAAGAACGCGTTTAAAACCCATTTTGATACATTCGTTGACGCGTTTTTCCGCAAACGTAACGCCGCGCACTTCTCCCGTTAACCCCACTTCGCCGAAGACGGCGGTGAATTTATCGATGGGCTCGTTGCGGTATCCGCTGGCGAGGGCGGCGCATATGGCAAGATCGACGGCCGGTTCGTTCAGGCGGATGCCTCCCATTGCGTTGAGGTAAACGTCTTGGTTGAAGAAGGGGAGTCCGCACCGTTTTTCCAGAACGGCGATGAGCAGAACAAGTTTATTGTAATCGATGCCGAGTGGCATGCGGCGGGGGAGTCCGTAAGCGGTTTTAGACATAAGCGTCTGAATTTCGACCATCATGCAGCGGTTGCCCGTTTCGGAAGGCGTTACGCAGCTTCCGGCGGCTTCGCCGCGGCTTTCGGAAAGAAATATACCCGAATAATCGGAAACGCCGTAAATTCCTTCGCCCGTCATTTCAAATACGCCTACTTCCTGTACGGAACCGAAGCGGTTTTTGTAAGCGCGCAGGATCTTGAAGTTCTCTTCGCGTTCGCCTTCAAAATACAGGACGGTGTCCATGATATGTTCGAGCACTTTCGGTCCTGCGAGCGCGCCCTCTTTGGTAACATGGCCGACGATGAAAAAAGTGATGTTGCGGCTCTTTGCGATGCGCTGCAGCTTGCCCGCGCATTCGCGCACCTGTCCGACCGAACCTGCGGCGGAGGACATTTCGCTCGTATAAACAGCCTGAATGGAGTCGATGACGACAAATTTTTCGTCCGTGATCGCTTCTTCGATGTCTTCCATGCACGTTTCGTTGAGCAGCAGTAAGTTGGAGGAATCCAATTTCAGGCGCGAACAGCGCATTTTGACCTGTGAACAGCTTTCTTCGGCGGAAAC
>CASEWU010000017.1 GCA_949291725.1 uncultured Bacillota bacterium | reverse complement strand
TTTCGCATAAATGAATCGGGGAAAGTCTTATCGATCCAATCTCCGAATGCCGTGTAAGCTGGAGAATTTCTGTTGACATACCGAAAAATTGCCGCGCAGGTCAGTGCAAGGTCAAAGAGAATGAGAACCAGTGCGCACCAACCTAAAACTTTTAAAGTTTTTTGAGGTAATTTTTCAAAAAAACGATCGATCGGTTTCCAGAAAGCGAAGATGACCGCCATGCAAAGTGCACCCCAAAGGATCATGATGGGTATGGTCGTTCTGCCTGCAATACTTAAGGGCCATGAGGTATAGTTCCAGGAGCGCGTTCCGAGCAATGCTTCTTCCAAAAGGGAAAGGAGTATTTCAACAAGTCCTCCGAGAATTGCGCCGCAAAGGAAAACCTGCCAATTTTTGCGGATATGCCGCAAAAAGATTACAATGACCAGCGTTCCGAAGCCGTAGACGGGGTTAAAGGTAGTAAACAGACTTCCGCTGCAGTAGATAAACTGGATCGTATACCCGTTTGCGAGCTGGAAAAAGACATTAAAAATGACTTCCCAAAGAGTGCCGAGGGTGCCTCCGAGCATATAGAGGAATACGGCTTTTGCGAGGGTAAGCTTTCCGAGATGGGGCATGGTAAATTGTAAAAACGCCGTCGGCGGCGTTTTCTTCAGATGATTTTTATGCATAAACTTAAACGATTTGCTGTTTATGGCGGCCTGCCACGGCGTCTTCGAACATTTCTTCCATTTTGTCGATGCATTTATCGATTTGGAATTTTTCGGCATAGCGAATGTATTGTTCGTGCTGAGCCTGCCGCACCTCGGGATGTTCGATCATATAATCGATTTTTCGGGCGAGGTCCTCAGGATTTGCGGCCCGATAAAGATTGCTTTCGTTGCGTGCAAAATATTTTGCTGCAGATTTTTTACTGTCTGCAATGATGGGGACAAGTCCGCAGGTGATTGCCTCCACACAGGCGATCGATTCGATTTCCGCATAGGCGCAATGAACGTAGAGATCGCAAAAGTGTATCGTACGAATAAGTTCTTCCTTTTTCAGGAAAGAAATAACGGGCGGATTCGGCAGTTTGCTGCCGAGTTTTAAAAGACGTTTTTTCTGCGGTCCGTCGCCGGCAAGAAAAATTTGGATCTTTTCGGCATATTTGGAAAGAGCTGCCGCTTTGAGAAGTTCTTCCTGAGATTTTTCTTTGACGAGTCTGCCTGTAGACAAAATACAGAATTTATCGGCGTATTCATCCAGTTTTGGTTCGTTACCCGGTACGAAGGCCGGATCGACGCCGTTTGAAATGATTCTCAGATCCTGAGTATACCCATGACGGCGCAATTGATCGGCAATAAATTCGGTAGGGCAATGAATATATTCGGAAAAGCGGTAGAAACCGTTCAGAAAATTTTTGTAGATATAAGAATTGACGGCTTTGCTTTTCTGTAATCCGAAATGACTGCTTACATTTTCGGGCTGAACATGGAAAGCTGTCGTGAGCGGTTTGTTCAATTCGTTGCAGATCCGCACGGCAGAACGTCCGAGCGGGAAGGGCATAAGGACATGAACGACGTCAGATTTTTCGATCACGGCACGGAGAATATCTTCGTTCGGTTTTGCGAGGACGACTCCGTTTTTGGCTACATAATCGTTAAAGATCTTAAAATCGATTTTTTCTACGGAATAATAATTCTTTTCATCCGAGTTCCCCGGTGCAACGACAAAAACTTCGTGTCCGCGTTTTTTTAAGTTTGCTATAAGTCTTTTTACAGTAATCGATGTCCCGTTATTTTCTTCACCGAGCACGTCGGCAATTACGGCAATATGCATTCTGAGTTCTCCAATTAAAATTTATATCGTTACACACTTTCGTTTGTATTTTTTGCCAGAATTTCCTGACCTGCGGCAACGATCGGAGCACATTGACTTAAAATGGTATCAAAAGAAACGGAGCGGTCGCTTTGCAGCCACTCTGTATAAGTGTCAAGGACTCCTGAAGTGAGAAATCGGAATACATACACAGCGTTTTCCATACATGCCCCGCAAGATTCCAGATAGTGCTGACAAATAGACTGTGAAAATTGTTTTTTTAATTTGGAAAGGAAGATATCCGCATCCTTAGACATGCGTACAAAATCGGTAAAATGCGGATAAGATTCCAAAACGTCGGTGCAGACGTTCAAAAAAGGCATGGGATTTTTCGGTCTGTTGAAATCAGCGAATTCATCGATGGTTTCGAAAATGCGTTCGGTAATTTCGCTGCGCAGTTCTTCGAGAACATCGGGTATTCCGGAAAAGTGCAGGTAAAAAGTTGTGCGGTTGATGTCTGCCGCCGTACACAGATCCACGATTTTTATTTCCTGGACTCTTTTGGTGCACAGTAATTCCAGCAGAGTGCTCTGAATGGCACTCACTGTTTTACGGCTGCGTTTATCTTTTTTATTCATTTTCTCCGCTCACTCCTTTTTCAACGATAAGACCGTCAATCGGTCATATTATACCGCATTTTCCATTGTCTGTCAATGGTTTGTTTTGTTTTATACGACATATGTCGAATAAACGTAGAGCAGTGATTATTTGGATTGTTCTCCGTGCAGTTTGACGATGGAACGAGCGAGAGCTTTATCGGCGCCGTTCCATGGCATGTCCGCATTGCGATAGTCGTGTTTTGCCGCAAAGCGGTTGAGATCGACAAGAAGTTTTTCGATGGATTCTTTTTCCAGTTTGGTGAGAGAATAGATATAGTCTTTTTTGCGCGATTTTGCAAAGTCGGAATAACGGAGCAGGCATCCGAAGTGTTCGAGACAAAATCCGTCGACGGACAGCAAGATTTCCTTAAATTTTTTTTCTGCAAAAAACATTTCCGCAACAGTTTTATAATAGCGGATCATATTGACCTCGACGTTATCGCAGATGACGCAAGAGTCATGGGAATGTATAAAAAAATCGCCCATGCTTTTGGCTTTTTTGGGGTCGGCAGTGATTTCTAAGTGTCCTTTGAGGGTTGTCAGACGGGTGATATGCTGGAGAGCTAAGGAAAGCTTGTTTTGGCGTGCGTGCATCATTTCGGTATGGTGCAGGCAGAAACCGCGTTCGTTGACCATGCGGCGCTGGAAGTCTTCCATGACAGATTCGTTCAGATATTGTTCCACGAGGCGCTTTTCGAGAATGGAACGGGTCCTGCAGAGCGGGCAATCGTTTCCGCTGACGAATTCCTGGTAAATGAGCATATTTCCGATGTGATAATTCATGAGATACCGCCTTCAGACAAGATAAAATAGCACAGATGACTGCACTTAATTGTATTATAACGTAAAAATGGCGGAAAAGGAAGTATTTTTTAAAAAAAGCCGGCTGTCGATTGCAAAAAGGATGGATTTGCGTTATAATAAAATCAAGAAAGAGTGAGGACGCAACAAGGAATGCGGTGTTTGTTTGTTTACAATCCTGTCAGCGGAAAGGGCAGAATACGTAAAAAACTGGAGTATATTTTGCGCAGATTGGGGGAGAAGTATGAAAGCGTGGATTCGCATGCCACATCTTGTGCGGGGGACATGACGCGCGTCGTGCGTGAAAATGCAGCCAAATATGATGCGATCATATTTTCTGGCGGCGACGGATCGTTTAACGAAGCGGTGCAGGGGCTTTGTGAAGCGGGAGCGGCTCCGGAGATCGGTTATATACCGGGAGGAACGGTGAACGACGTGGCGCATTCTCTGGGAATCCCCAAAAGTGTGCGCGGTGCATTGAAAGTGATCCTGACGGGCAAAAATGTTTTGTTGGATTGTATGAAAATAAACGATCGTTATGCCATGTATATTGTGGCGGCAGGAGCGTTTACCAGTGCAACTTATACGACGCCGCAGGCTCAAAAAAAGCTGATCGGGCGGCTTGCGTACGGGATCGAGGGCATCCGCAAAAATTTGAATTTCGATGTGTTCGACGTAAAGATGACGGACGGCAAAACGCAGACGGAAACGGACAGCGTGTTCGTCGTATTTATGAACGGGAAATATGTGGCAGGGATCGGGCTTAACCGCCGTGCAAGCATGACGGACGGAATCATAGAAGCTGCGATCATTCGTCAAAGACGACGTCCGAATTTTTTTCATAAAATACGTGCTTTTTTTGCTCTGGCAAATCTGTTTTTGTTCGGGTACCATGTCAAAGAAAAGCAGATCGTGCGAATCGAGGGTTCACATTTCGAGGTAGAAGCGGACGACGGCGTCGTGTGGAATTTTGACGGCGAAAAGGGGATATCCGGTAAAGTTACGGTGGACGTCCTGCCGCGGAGAGTCAATATGATCGTGCCGAAAGGCAAGAAAAATTTTTAAGGGGAAATGCCGCACTTCCGAAGATCGGAATGCGGCATTGTTTTGTGTTGGTGCGACGTTCAGATAGGATGGGCGTACAGATATGTGTTGCCCGGTGTGTCCGAACGCGTGCGCAGTTTGTTTTTTGCGGCGCATGTTTAAAAAAAGAATATTTGCAGAAAGTATAGAAGGGGGAAAATAAAATGTGTACTTGTATAGCGATGCAAGGGAAGGGTTTGCTGTTCGGAAGGAATATGGATATCGAATACTCGTTCGGCGAAAGAGTTGTTTTGCGTCCGCGCGGATTCCGACAGGAATATAAGAGGGCCGAGAGTCCCGAAAAGGCTTATGCGATGGTGGGCATGGCGGCATTGGAAAGCGGCGTGCCGCTGTATGCGGAAGCCTGCAATGAAAAGGGACTGTGCATGGCGTCTTTGAATTTTCCGGGGAACGCTTATTATTTCCCGAGCGGAAACAGCGGAGAGATCGAGCTTGCTCCGTATGAACTGATCCCTTATATTTTGGAGCGGTGTGAAACGGTTTTGCAGGCGGAAATGTTACTGAAAAAAGTCTGTGTTGTTGCCGTACCGTTTCGGGAGGGGCTGCCTCTTGCGCCGCTGCATTGGATGATTGCGGACGAAAGGGATTGCCTGGTTGCCGAACCGATGCGCAGCGGGTTGCGGATTTATAAAAACCCTGTAAAAGTTTTGACAAACAATCCGCCTTTTCCGTATCATATGGAGAGACTGAACGATTTTCTGAATCTGAAGGCGGATTATCCCGAAAACACGATGGCAAAAGAATTACAGCTGTCGCCGAATTCGCAAGGAATGGGCGGGATCGGTTTGCCGGGGGATGCCTCATCATCGTCGAGGTTTGTGCGTTCGGCTTTTTTTCTGCATAATTCAGTGAAGGGGGAAGATGAGCTGTCCCAGGTCTTTCATATATTGAGCGGCGTGGAAATGGTACGGGGAAGTGTCCGAACGCGCGAGGGAAGATCGGATACCACGACGTATTCCTGCTGTATGGACGCATCAAACGGTATTTATTATTATAAGGTTTATACCAATCATCGTATTCATGCAGTGGACATGTCTTTGGAAAACCTGGACGGGGAAAAGCCGCTTTGTTTTCCTCTTCCCAAAGGGGAAGATATTTTGTTTCAAAGAACAAGCACCGATCAATAATTTAAGTTAAAGTCAATATACCATTCTTTCAAAGACATCCATGCCGAAAATACCGATAAAAGATGGTTTGCGGATCGTGCTTGCATAATTCTGCGTTGAGTTTTTCGCTTTGGATTCTTCGTATATAAAACTTCTTTGCGGGGTTCTCTTTTTTAATAAATATTAAAACTCAGTTTCTGCCGTTTTCTTCCGAATCGGTAAATCCGCCCGTCGGCGCAAGATATTTGCGCCGACGGGCGGATTTTGGTTAAAAGGGTTGGCTAATCAAAGAGGAAACAATGAAATCAACAGCCCGACAGGCATCGTTTTTTTGCAGATTATTTTTGCTCGTTCAAGCAGTTGTTTGCGCATGTCGTGCGGACTAAAAAAGAAGGGAAAACATTTAAAAGAGGAGAAATATTTTGAAAATTATCTTTACAAAAAGCCTGTGTAAAGTTTAAAACCGACAAAAATACCTGTTTGAAAATACGGATGAAAGCAATGGCTGCTATCTGTATTTTCAGATATCGAAATTGACAAAAAAAGGACGGATCAACCGTCCGTCCGATTAAAAATTTATGAAAAATATACATATTGTTATAAAAGATAATTTTGCGTTATTTTTTGTAAACATTATTACCGCGGCAGTCGATGGCTACGATGCAGGGGAAATCTTCGATCTCGAAACGGTAGACTGCTTCGCTGAGCAGATCGGGAAAAGCAACGAGCGTGCTTTTTCGTATCGCGTTTCCGTAAAGTGCTCCCGCACCGCCGATAGCGGCAAAATATACGGCATGATTTTTGACGATGGAGGCACACACTTCCTCGCTGCGTTCGCCTTTGCCGATCATGCCTTTCAGCCCAAGATCGAGAAGCCGCGGGGCAAAGGAATCCATGCGCGCACTGGTGGTGGGGCCGCAGCTTCCGCACGCTTTCCCTGCGGGTGCGGGGCAAGGCCCGGCATAATAAATCGTTTCGCCGACAAAGGAAAACGGGAGGGGTTTACCTTGGTCGAGAAACTCGCATATGCGTTTATGCGCGCAATCGCGGCCGGTAAGAATGGTGCCGGAGAGCAAAACTCCATCGCCTGCATGCAGGCTGTCTATCACTTCGTCTGTGAGAGGTAAACTGATTTTTTTCATAATAAAACCCTATTTTTTTTGAGAAAATGAAGTAGTATGTGTAACATAAACAGCGTAAAACAGCTGATTATTCAAGTGTGATCTTCTCGCAGCGGACGCAATGACATTGAATGTTGACGGCCACGGGAAGTCCTGCAATGTGTGTGGGTGCCCATTCGCAGGAGACACCGAGAGCCGTTGTTTTGCCACCGAATCCTTGCGCGCCGATGTGAAGAGCATTGATCCTTTTAAGCGCTTCCCGTTCAATCGCCGCGATATCTTCACGCGAGTTGGACGAACCTATTTCGCGCGTAAGAGCTTTTTTTGCGAGGAATGCGCAGGTATCGAATGTTCCCCCGATCCCGACGCCGACATAGACAGGCGGACAAGGTTTGCTGCCTGCCTGACGGACGGTTTCGACGATCGAGTCGATGATACCGGGAACGCCTTTGGCAGGGGTAAGCATAAATAGTCTGGACATATTTTCGCTGCCGAAACCTTTGGGCAGGAAGGTCAGCGTTATACGGTCTCCCGGCACGATTTCCGTGTGGATGGATGCGGGGGTATTGTCCGCTGTATTGACGCGCGTGATCGGGTCGCAGATGCTCTTTCGAAAACAAAAATCTTCATATGCACGGCGTACTCCGCTGTTGACGGCGTCAGAGAAGAATTTGCCGTCGATATGTACGTCCTGACCGATTTCGGCAAGGATGACGGCGTATCCCGTATCCTGGCATACAGCCATTTTTTCCTTTGCGGCAGTGTCTGCATTTTGCAGAACGGTGCGCAGGGCAAAAGCCGCCGCGCTGTCTTTTTCTTCGGTATCCGCGGCCGCGTTCAGGGCGCACAGGCAGGAAGGTGTCAGACGCAGGCAGGCGTTTTTTGCAAGTTCATAAACAGCTTGTTCGATTTGTTCGGATGAAATAGTTCTCATACTTTTATCCTTTCTGAAATTTCATTTTTAATTATAACAGAAAAACGAAAAAAGCGAAAGAATTTTGTTTACGAAAACAAAATTTTTCGCTATAATAATTTGCATGAAACAGACGAATGTCCCCGCAGCGGGGAACGGACGCAGTCCGAAGAAAAGTTTTTTGGATCAGCCGCGCAAAGCAGTCAGCGGCATGATATACTCGGGAGTCATCATCGGGATGCTCCTTATATCGCTGGTATTTTCCGTTACGGTTGCCGTTTTATCGCGCTCGCTCGGAATGACGGTGGACGAGATCTCGCAGACGCAGGGATACAAATATTGTTCGTATCTTCTCTATCAGATCGTCTATATCGGGATCATAGCCGCGTTCATGGGAGTTTATAAGGAAAAACCTTCCCGGTTCGGGTGGCGGAAAGCGCATCCCAAATACTATCTGATCGGAATTTTCCTGCTGTTCGGGCTGATGTTCAGCCTGAACTATGTGAACAATTGGTTTGTGGCCTTTTTAGGATTGTTCGGATACACGATGCCCGAATCGGCGCTACCTTCTTTGGCGGGCGGCGGTATCGTCGGCGTACTGTTTGTGGTGGCGGTATTGCCTGCCGTTTTGGAAGAGACGCTTTTCCGCGGCATTATCCTGGAAGGGATCAAAGATTGCGGCACGGTTGCGGCATGCCTTCTGGGCGGGCTTTTGTTTTGTGTCTTTCATCAAAGCCCGGCGCAGACGGTGTATCAGTTTGTCTGCGGTGCGGCATTCACGTTGCTGGCGATCCGCGCGCAGTCTCTTCTTCCGACGGTCATGATGCATTTTCTGAACAATGCAGTCATTATTCTGGATGCTAAATTTATGTTTTTGCAAAATTTGCCGACGGCGGGGCAGATTGCGATCTATGTAGTCTCGGCGGTATGTCTGCTCGCTTCTCTGGCGTGGCTGATCTTTGCGGAGAGAAGACCTTCTCAAACGGAATCCGCGGGGGTGAACAAGACGAACGGGGAGATTCGTCCCTTTATCTATCCTGCCTTGCCCGGAATTTTATTGTGTGTTTTGATGTGGATACTGAATCTGGCGAACGGGCTGGGCGGCTGATATGCAGAAAGTAAACATAGTTTGTGTGGGAAAACTCAAGGAAAAGTTTTATGCGGAAGCGGTGTCGGAGTACTGCAAGCGTCTGACGCGTTTTGCGCAGGTAACGATAAAAGAGCTCCCGGAAAAGCGTACGCTTGCGGAAGAGGGAGAGCTGATTTTAAAAGAGCTTCGCGGCTGCGTGATCGTACTGGCGGTGGAAGGACATAAACTTTCCAGCGAAAGTCTGGCGGAAAAGGTGAAAACGCTGTGCGATGCGGGGAAAGAAATGACGTTCGTGATCGGATCTTCCTGCGGACTGGACGGCAAAGTAAAAAATGCGGCGGATTATTTGCTGTCTTTTTCGGATATGACCTTTCCGCATCAGCTGATGCGCGTGATCTTGTGCGAGCAGGTATATCGTGCGTTTATGATCAACAGCGGAAGCGAGTATCATAAATAATACAGGAAGTTTTCAATGGAAAGAAGAAAACCTGTATAGCCTTTGCAAGGAAAGTGTTGCGGAGTATAAGAAGGCGTTGTAAAAGCCGAACATAAATCCGAAGAAATCCGTACAATATTCTGTATGGATATCGTAAGGAAGGTATACAGATTTTACGAAAGCTGGCAGGGAGAGAAGCGGATCATCGGAGCGAGCGTGTGCGGACTTCCTTTGGTTGCGTTTTTTGTCGGGAGGCACAGTTATCCGCAGATCCTGGTGCAGTATTCGATCCATGCACGGGAATGGGTAACCGCGTTGCTGGCGCAGGAGCAGATCTTGCGCGGAATGAACCGCGGCGGAGCGTGGTTTGTTCCGATGATGAATCCGGACGGCGTCTTGCTTTCGGTTGAGGGGGAATCGTTTTTGCGGCAGATACCGCCTTCGCGGGCGGAATTTTTGCGGCAGGTAAACGGAAGCGGCGATTTTGGTTTGTGGAAGGCGAATGCAAACGCGGTGGATTTGAACGTGAATTTTTCTGCGGGATGGGGCATGGGCGAACGCAACGTGTTTATGCCTGCCCCTGAAAATTATATCGGCAGGCGCGCGTTTTCGGAACCGGAGACGCGCGCGCTGAAAAGACTTACGCAGGATGTCTGTCCGGATGCGACTCTTTCGTATCATACGAAAGGGGAAGAGATTTACTGGGAGTACGGGCAGAGCGGAGAAGTACTTGCAAGAGACGAGCGCATTGCCGCCGCCTTGGCGGAAGAAACGGGGTACGCGGCAAAGAGGATCACGGGAAGCGGAGGCGGATATAAGGATTGGTGCATACGGGAAAAAGGAATTCCCGCATTTACGATCGAGGCGGGGAGCGATGCACTCAGGCATCCTTTGGCGGAATGTGATCTGGCGCCGATTCTGGTAAAGAACAGGGATGTAGTGCGGCGCCTGGCGCAAGAGCTTTGAAGGGAAAAGGAGCGAACGGATGGAAGACAAGGAAAAATTCATGAAAGAGGCGCTCAGACGCGCGAAGAAGGGGCTTGCGCAGGGAGAGGTTCCTGTGGGGGCGGTCATTGTATACGAAGGGAAAGTCATTTCATCCGGATACAATCGTCGGACGGCGACGCAGCTGGCGAGTTCGCACGCGGAGATGTATGCGATCGATCGGGCCTGCAGGAAGTTTAAAAGCTGGAGACTTCCGGAATGCGATCTGTATGTAACGCTGGAGCCCTGTCCGATGTGTATGGGGGCGGCGCTGAATGCGCGGGTGCGGAAAATTTATTTCGGAGCATATGAGCAAAAGGGCAGGTCTATGACGGAGGAACTGGCCGGCAGCAATCTTTTGAATCATACGCTGGAAGTGGAAGGCGGCGTGCTGGAAAAGGAATGTTCGGAGCTTCTTTCGGGATTTTTCCGTTCGATGCGTGCGCGGACAAAAAAAGAAGCGGAGAATTGAATTTTAATTTCAGAGAAAATGGCTCGGCAAATCATTTGACTAATTTGTTCAAAAGCCGTACAATAATAAAGGCTGGAACTTGTGCGGGGAAAACCGTTCGGATCCGGCGGAAACCGAAACATGAGTGAACGTTTCGGCTGTATAAGGAATGGGGGTTGGCAGAAAGAAAATTCTGCCCGGCTTTACAAGACAAGTAAGCCGTTGAATGCGTTATTTCGAAAAAAACTGCGGTCAGGCCGCAGTAGGTATAGCATTTTATCGGAGGTACACATGATAACACACGGCAATGAGATCAAGATCTTTGCAGGCAATTCGAACCGTCCTTTGGCGGAAGCGATTGCAAAGAGACTGAATACCGAACTCGGCGGAGCGGAGGTCGGTTGTTTTTCGGACGGAGAGACGTCGGTTCATATCGATGAAACGGTCCGCGGCAGAGACTTGTTCATAATTCAGAGCACATCGGCGCCGGTCAATGACAACCTGATGGAACTTTTGATCCTGATCGATGCAGCGCGCCGCGCGAGTGCGGGGCGTATTACGGCAGTGATACCGTATTTCGGGTATGCGCGCCAGGACAGAAAGGCGCGTTCGCGCGATCCTATCACGGCGAAGCTGGTGGCCGATCTGATCACGGCAGCGGGAGCCGACCGTGTGTTGACGATGGATCTGCACGCAGCGCAGATCCAGGGCTTTTTCAATATACCGCTCGATCATCTGTTGGGCGGGCCTACGATCTACAATTATTTCCGCAAAAAGAATATTATCGACGAAAATTTTGTCGTCGTTTCGCCGGATATCGGTTCCGTTACGCGTGCGCGGAATGTGGCGATGAAGCTGAATTGCCAGATGGCGATCATCGATAAGCGCCGCCCGAAAGCGAACGTGATGGAAGTTATGAACATCATCGGCGACATTGAGGGCAAAAAATGCCTGATGGTAGACGATATGATCGATACGGCAGGTACGATCTGCCAGGGCGCACAGGCGCTGATCGATCACGGTGCGCAGGAAGTTTATGCCGGCTGCACGCATGCGGTATTCAGCGGCCCTGCGATGGAGCGGCTGGAAAAGGCGCCGATCAAGGAACTGGTCGTTCTGGATACGATCAATCTTCCTCCCGAAAAGAAGCTGGACAAGATCTCCGTGATCTCTGTGGCGGATATTTTTGCGGCGGCGATCGAAAATGTTTATCTGGACAAACCGATGTCCAAGATTTACGACTGATACAACAGAAGGAAAGAATGAGCTTGTTATCATCTTCGATTGTGATACCTTGGCAGATTTATCCTCTTCTGATTGCGTTCGTGTTGCTTGCCGGTGCGACGATGGCTTTGATGACTTTGATCGACAAGGACATGGAAAAGCGCGGGATCAGCAAAAGCGACCGGGTCATTTCCAAGTATTTAGGATTCTGGCCGACCGGTGTCATAAAGTATCTTAAAGTAAGCCGTCAGGACAAGAGCATTCCGTGTCCGTATTGCGGACAGATCACTTCTGTGGCGACGCGATCGGGAAAAAGGAAGTGCGTTCATTGCAAAAAGGAGATCACGGATCAGCAAGTGAACGGCGGGATCACGATCGACCGCGCGCCTGTGCAAAAGGCGATCAGGGTTTTGTACTTTGTTGCCTGGTTGGCCGTGGCATTGCTGATTGCTTTCATTGTGCTGTTTATTCTGAAGTAATTCGGAGCGAAATTTATCATAACGATTCTGATTTTGCCGCGTTTTGAAAAAAACGCGGCGTTCGCGCGTTCAGAAAATATTATTTTTGCGGCGGGAAGCCGCGAGGCAGGCTGAGTTATGTTTTTGATCGTAGGGTTAGGGAACCCCGAAAAAAAATACGAAACGACATTTCACAACATGGGATTTCTTGCCGTGGGCGAAGCGGCGGAAAAACTGGGAGTCAAGTTTAAAAAGAAGGAATGTGAGGCATCGGTTGCGGAAGCGTTCGTGGAAGGCGAAAAGGTGATCCTTGCGCGTCCCGTTACGTATATGAACGCGAGCGGCAGGGCGGTGAAGCAGCTGATGGCAAAGTACAAGGTATCCCCGTCGGAACTTTTGGTGATCTACGATGATTTTGATCTTCCGAAAGGGAAATTGCGCATTCGTGCGTCCGGGAGTGCCGGCACGCATAACGGGATGCGGAGCATTATAGGAGAGATCGGGACGGGAGACTTTGCGCGCATCCGTGTCGGAATCAAGGATCCGGAAGTGAATATTCCCATCATCAACTATGTTCTGGCGCAGATCCGTCAGGAGGATTATCCGCTGTTTGCGAAGGCTTGCGAAGACGCGGCAGACGCGGCGATCCGTTTTGCGAAGGGTGAGAGCATCGAGAATATCATGAATGCTTATAATAAAGGCTGAACCGTTGTACAGAGAGCGGGAGAGTATGTAGTATGCCGTCGAATTTTTTTCAACCTGAATATTTGGGAAGCGATTTTGAAGAACTCGCGCAGGATCTCCGCCTCGGCACGCCGACGGCGGTTTTCGGCGTGTCCGCGCCGTTGAAAGGATTGCTTGCGGCAAGCTGTGTTTCCGAAAGGATGGTGTATGTGGCGGACAATGCGCAGACGGCGGCGCGGATGGCGGCGGAGATCGCGGGCTTTGCGGGCGAAGAAGTTGTGCTTCTGAACGCAAAGGATGAGGTACTGCTTTACAAAGACGCCGTATCCAAAGACGCGCTGTATCGCCGTTTGGAAGCATTGTGGCGCATTCAGAACGGTGCGCGGCGCATTGTCTCTGACATTGAGAGCCTTGTGCAGCTGTTTCCGAAAAGGATGCGGAGTCTGCATCTGGAAGAGGGGAAGGATATTGAATTCACGCGGTTGGCGGCAGAGCTCGTATCGCTGGGCTATACGCGCACGGCGGCGGTGGAAAATAAGGGACAGTTTGCGCTTCGCGGGGATATTCTGGATATTTTCCCCGTGGGCTCGGAAAACCCCGCACGGGTGGATTTTTTCGGGGATACGGTAGAAAAGATCAAGCCGTACAATTTTCTGACGGGCGAGCGGCTTGCGCAAGCGAGTGCACTGGATATTGTGGCGGCGACGGACGTCGAAATCGGACAGGACGAGGTGAAGGGCATCCGCGATCGCCTGTTCGGCGAATTGCAGTCGTTCAAGGATGCGGCGGCGTATAACCGCGCGCAGACGATTGCTGGCGAACTTTCGGCAAAGCTGGAAAGCGGCGGCCTGTTCGGCGGGGCGTCGTACTTATTGCCGCTTCTGAAAAATGCGGTGGATTTCCGCACGTTTTTCGGGAACGCTCTGTATATTTTTGACGAATGTAAACTGATCGCGGACAAGACGGACGCACTCTATAAGGAGCATGAGGAGCGGTATAGCGGCTTGCGTCGGGGCGGTGAAGTGTTTTCTTTCTGCAAAGGCCAGTATATCGACAGAGAAAGTCTGGAGGAAGCATTGCATGCGGTCAAGGCGGCGGCATTTCAGACGTTTGCGGCAGGGACGCGTTTTTTTGAACCGCTGAAAATTTACAATCTGCATTGTTCTCCGCTCGGGAAATATCTGAACAGTTTTCAGAACCTTATAAACGACATCAGGAGCTGGCGTTCGAACGGATACCGCATCATGCTGTACTGCGGTACGGCGGCGCGGGCGGAAAAGATGCGTACTCTTTTGGATGACGAATATATTCCGCATGTCAACTGTCCGCAGGCTTTGAACGCTTTGCGCGGCATTACGGTACTGTCGGAAGAGCTGGAAAGCGGGCTGATCCTGCACGAACAAAAATTGGCCGTGATCGGCACGGGTGAGCTTTATACGAAATCGGCTGTGCACAAGCGGATCCGCCGCAAACGGAACGACATGTTCACATCTCCCGAAGTGGGCGATTACGCGGTGCATGAAACGCACGGTATCGGCAGGATCACGGGCACGAAGAAGATCGAAACGACGGACGGTACGAAAGAATACATCGCACTCGAGTACCGCGGCGGAGACGTTCTGTATGTGCCGGTGGAGCAGATGGATATTCTGTCGCGCTATATGGGCGAAGGGGAACCGTCCCTTTCGAAGATCGGCGGGGCGGAATTCGAAAAAGTCAAACAGCGCGTGAAGGCGTCGCTGAAAGCGATGGCGTTCGATCTGAAAAAACTGTATGCGGAACGCTCGGAAAAGCGCGGGTTTGTGTTTTCGCCGCACGAAGAGGAGATGGACGAGTTCGAATCCGCGTTTGAGTTTGAAGAGACGCCCGATCAGCTTTCATCGGTTGCGGAGATCAAGGAAGACATGTGTTCTTCCAAGGTGATGGATCGTCTTTTGTGCGGCGACGTCGGATACGGCAAGACGGAAGTGGCATTCCGTGCGGCGTACTTGTGTATTTTGAACGGGAAACAGGCGGCGTTGATGTGCCCGAACACGATCCTGTGTCAGCAACATTTTGAAACGGCGAAAAAGCGTTTTGCGGAATTCGGGGTGCAGATAGATGTCCTGAACCGTTTTCGGACGGCGCGTGAGCAGGAGGAGATCCTTGCGCGTCTGGCGTCGGGAAAGACGGATCTTGTGATCGGCACGCACAGACTGCTTTCGTCGGACGTGAAATTCAAAGATCTGGGACTGCTGATCTTGGACGAAGAACAGCGGTTCGGTGTGGAGCACAAAGAAAAGATCAAGAACATGAAGAGCGATGTGGATTGCCTGACGATGACGGCTACGCCGATCCCGCGGACGCTGCACATGTCGCTGACGGGGATACGGGATATCAGTACGATCGATACGCCGCCGACCAATCGCCTGCCCGTGCAGACGTATGTGGTGGAGGAGACGGAAACGCTGATCCGCGACGCGTGCCTGCGCGAACTGGCGCGGGGCGGGCAGGTGTTTATTCTGTATAACCGTGTGGAGAGTATCTATTCGTTTGCGGCGAAGATCGGACAGATCCTGCCGGAAGGGAAGATCTGTGTGGCGCACGGAAAAATGGATAAGACGGTGCTGGAAAACGGGATCATGGGCTTCTACCGCGGGGAGACGAACGTACTGATCTCGACGACGATCATTGAAAACGGGATCGATCTGCCCAAGGCGAACACGCTGATCGTGATCGATGCGGATCGGCTGGGCATTTCACAGCTGTATCAGTTGCGCGGCAGAGTCGGGCGCGGATCGGTGCTGGCGCACGCATATTTTACGTTCAAGCCGGAAAAAGTGATGACGGAAACGGCGAGCAAGCGCCTGCAGGCGATCATGGAATTTACAGAACTCGGCAGCGGGTTCAAGATTGCAATGCGCGATCTGGAGATCCGCGGCGCGGGGAGCGTGCTGGGCAGAGAACAGCACGGGCATATGGATAAAGTCGGGTACGAGCTGTATGCAAAGCTTTTGAAAGAAGAGCTGACGGGCGAAGAACAGTCGGTGGCAGAGCTGGATATCCATGCGGCGGCGTATATTCCGGAAAAATATATCGAAGCGAGTGCGTCGCGTCTGGATTGTTATAAGCAGATCGCGGAGATCAGAAGCGTGGCGGACTACAAACGCGTCTGCCTGTCGATGGAAGAAAACTACGGTACGATCCCGCCGGAAGTACTGAACCTGCTTGTCATTGCGGTACTAAAATCGTTTGCGGCGAAATTCAATATCCGTAAGATCAGCGTAAGCGGAAAGGGCGGGAGAGTGGAACTTCCTTCGGTGAACGCTTTGGCGGACGGGCGGCTTGCCGCGGCGCTGGAACACTTCCCGCAGCTTGCAAGACTGGAAATGTCGAGATGCCCCGCGATCGAATTTGCGGGCGGGGCGGATGCGCAGAAAGTCATGCTGAATATGACAAAATTCCTGAAATTTGCCGAGAATACGCCCGCTGCATGAAAAGGTATAAATTTTTCATGAAATTCACATGAATTTCTTAAAAATACGATTGCATTTCGGAGTAAAATAAGGTATAATAATCTATATTGCGACTCTAATAAATAAGGAACCCGGAGCAAATCAATGATGAAGAAAAAAATCACAAAAATTATTTGCGCTTTGTTGTCGGCAGTGTTCGCATTCGGCATGTTATCCGGTTGCGATCTTCTGGTATCCGATCCTGAGCGGGATATGAAGCAGGTGGTTGCGGAAGTAAACATCGGCGGAGACGAAGCTGCATTGGACAAGTCTTTTTCCGTATTGGGCGAGACGTTGCAGGACAGCACGAAAGCGCAGATGGAAAGCCTTCTTTCCACGGATGAGATCTATAAGCAGGATCTTGTGGCGTACTTTTTAAGCTACGGCTACAACTATATGTCGGGCAGCAACAGCGGCTACGGCCAGGCATTTGAATCCGTTATGAGCGATCTTGTGAGCAGTAAACTGCAGTCGCAGTTTGCGATCCTGTATTATCTGAATGCGGGCAAAGTGCTCGTGGATAAAGACAGTATCGACAACGAAGACGGGTATGTGGCAGATCCCGACGCGCCTTTGTCGGACGGACTGAAGATGGACAAAGAGATCAGCCTGGAAGGGTATCTGGCGGCGCAGGAAGGCAAGAGCGGCGACGAAGCGGCGATTGCGGCATACGAATATTTCCTGACGCAGGAAGAGATCAACTATGCGGAATATCTGGTGATGCATTCAATTAACCAGACGATCGATTCTTATGAACCGAAATACATCGACGAAGAGAGCGAGGAGACGGAAACGTCGTCGGATGTGCGTACGACTCCTACGGGCGCGAATGTGATTTCGGACACCTATTATCCGAGCGTGGAGAAAGACGGCGTCAAGACGATCGATTACGATATTTACACGGGTTCGAACAACGTATCCGATTGCGGTGAATATGAAAAGGTGGACGGGTCTTCGAAGTATTCGCGTACGCGCGCTTATGCGGAATTCATCACGGTGCTTCGGAACAACTATCTGATCAGCGACAGTGAAAAGAGCGTAACGGATATCAAGGAACTTTCCTATTACAATGTGGAGCTGAAGTCGAGGCTGGAAGCTCTGCTGATCACGAAGTTCAACGCAACGTTGTCGTTGAAGGCGTCGAACACGATCACGGAAGATACGATCCAGCAGGCGTATGCGACGGAAGTGCTGGCGCAGAAAGAGTCGGTGCAGGGTACTTCGAGTTTCACGACGACGATGGACAGCGTATCGGATACATCGTTTGTGGTATATTCGCCTGAAAACAAGACATACGGTTTTGTATACAACATTCTTCTTCCGTTCAATAATCAGCAGACGGGCAAGATCAGTGAGATCAAGAGCTATTATAAGGAAGGCACAAAAGAATATTATGCGGCGCGCAACACCAATCCGGAACTGTATCAGAGCATAGAAGCAAAAGACCAGCGCGGGACGTGGTTCACGGGCGAAACGGATTACAGCTTTGATGCAACGGAAAAGGGTTATACGGATTATTACACACAGGGCGGTAGCAGCTATCTCTTCTTTGAAGACAGCTATGTAACGAGCAATGAAGGGATCGACCGTTATGCGGGCAAATATCCTTTTAACGGCACGGTTGAGAAGAACGAGGACGGTTCTTACAAATTGACGTATAACAAGCTGAACATAGTAGAATTCATCGGTGAAATGGAATCCTACATCGATTATGTTACGGGTGCGGATACGGCGACCGGTAAATATTACAGCGGAACGTCGGACAATATTGCACAGTGGAATGCAGCTACGTCGGAAGACTCTACGTTCTACAAAGTTACGGCGGATTACTTCCCGAAGGAAAACGGAGAGATCAACCAGAGTGCCAATATTTATTATGTCGGTTCGGTAGGCGCAGTTAAAACGGAAGCCGGCGCTCCCGAAAATGTGCTGGTGAAAGACAGCGCGTCATACAAAGCTATCTCGGCAGTGAATGAATTGATGTTCGCATATTCGACGGATACGGGATGCCTGAATAAGTATTACGGCTACTCGATCGCCTCAATCGATGAAACGACGAGTTATGTAAAAGAGTTTGAGTATGCGGCGCAGAAGGCAGTTACCGAAGGCGGCATTGGTACCTATTACGTGGTTGCAACGGATTACGGCTGGCATATTCTGTATGTATCGTTTGTATATAACGGCAAGAAAAACGATGAAGCGGATTTAGGCAACGTATTCTCGACAGGTTTTGTATACAGCGAGCGTACGACGGAAGGCACATTCTCTTATTATTACTATCAGGCAAAGAAGAGCAGTATCGTATCCGATTACACTTCGAGCAAAACGAGTCAGATCAATGCGCAGTTGAATACGGATTCGGTTGTTACGATGTACAAAGACAGATACGCAGATCTTTCTTCGCTTTCGTAAGGTTCCGGATTTAAATCAATAAAGATAAAAAGCGGAGCACCGAAAAATTCGGCGCTCCGCTTTTAAAATTTTGTCGCAGTACGAAAAGTTTTAAATTGCCACACTGTTCAATGATAGGCGGCTTTATTGTTTTGTTAAAAGTTTCAGGATAGCAGTGTATCTGCCTTTATGCAATTTAATTTGTAAAAGGGCAGTAAAATTGCAATAAAAGGCGCGCTATTTTATGGGCTACAGCCGCAATAGTATTTTAAATAAAGTCGCAGAAGTCTCGTTTTTTATAAGTCTGCCGCGGCAAACTGGACCAGAAGCTATAACCAGGCCGCATATAAGTTCTTAAAAACATGATAGAAACATACGAAACGCCCGAGGTTGCAAAATGTTGCAACCTCGGGCGTTTAAAACTGGAGCAAGAGACGGGAATCGAACCCGCGGGAACCAGCTTGGGAAGCTGGCGCCATACCATTAGGCGACTCTTGCGATCGATAACGTAAATATTATACAATATTCATGTGATTTTTGCAATCGAAAACTATGCGTTTTTTAAAAAAATATAGGCGAATTGAAAAGAAAATTGCCGCCTTTATCGGGTATTTCGAGTACGTGATTTTACGAAACAAAAAATCAAAATACTGATTTAAAGCAAAAATATTGTATAAATGTTGAAGAAAAAAAGGTTGACCGAATTAAGCAATTGGATTATTGATAAGACTCGTATCGATGGAACAAGTATTGTTGCGACATGTATCGATCAGGAATGTGTCGGTGAGTCTTATGTCGGCTTTTGATAAGACTTGTTGACAGGCAGGAAGACCAGTTGATGAGCAAAGCAAAAAGCGACAGAAAAAGCGACAGACTTCCGTTTGTTTCGGAAGTCTGCCGAGGGTGAAATCAGTTTTGAAACAATTTTTTCATCAGATCCCAGCCTTGATTGACGAAGACGCCTGTGTTTTTTGCCGATAATTCATCGTACGACAAAACGCCGGAAGAGTATTTCTCATCGGAAGAATACAGTAAATACGGAACGGGATCCGAAACATGCGTCCGCACGGAAATGGGAGTAGGATGGTCGGGACAGATAAGTATTCTGAACGCTTCACCGGCTTTCCTGAGCCCCTCAGTGAGGCGCTTTACGACAGTCTCGCTGATTTGTTCGATGGAATAAATTTTGTGAACAATGTCGCCCTGGTGGCCGCATTCGTCGGGGGCTTCCATATGGATATAAACAAAATCCGTTCCGTGGCTCAGTTCATTTAAAGCTGCCTGCGCTTTGCCTGCAAAGTTTGTGTCGTAGTTTCCTGTCGCGCCGGGCACATCGATAATTTTCATGCCGGCGAGAATTCCGATGCCTTTGACGAGATCGACAGCGGAGATGACGGCGCCTTTTTTGCCGAATTTCTGTTCAAAGTTTGCAAGTTTCGGTTTAGTTCCTTCGCCCCAGAACCATACGGAATTGGCCGGATTTTTACCCGCGGCAATGCGCGCTTTGTTTACGGGATGGTTTTTTAAAAGTTCCGCGGAGCGCTTCATCATTTCCAGATACATTTTTGCGTCGGGACCTTGCGGAAGGTGTCCCTTGACAGGCTTGCCGGTTATATCATGGGGAGGGGTAAAGTCATGGCCCGTTCTGCCGTGATCGACAACCAGACAATGCCTGTAACTTACGCCTGCATAAAGTTTAAATCTTTCGTTGTCGAAATGTTTTTTGAGGTATGAGATCAATTCTTCAGCTTCAGCGGTACTGATTTCGCCGGCACTGTAATCGATCATGGTCTTATCTTCGTAGATAGGCTCCTCAGAGAGTGTTACAAGATTGCACCGCAGTGTTGCGTCTGTTTCTTTGAGATCGATGCCGATGGATACTGCTTCCAGGGGAGAACGTCCGGTATAACATTCATGTGGATCGTAGCCCATCACGGAAAGATTTGCGACGTCGCTGCCCGGTTTAAATCCATCCGGAACAGTTTGGCAAAGCCCGATTTGCGCGTGTTTTGCCAAAGAATCGATGGTTGGTTTGTTTGCAACCTGTAAGGGCGTTTTATTTGCAAGCGCAGGGATGGGATAGTCTGCCATCCCGTCGCCGAGTACGACAATATATTTCATAGAAGCCTCGCAAGGCGGGCAACGCCGCCGATAAAATTATTTTGTCAGATCCCAGTCAACGGGTGTGATTCCATGGCTGATAAGGTAATTGTTTGCTTTGGAGAAATGCCTGCAGCCGAAGAATCCGTTGTATGCGGACAGAGGAGAGGGGTGAGCACATTCGAGAACGAGGTGTTTTGACTGGTCGATCAGGGGCTTTTTCGAGCGTGCATTGCCGCCCCAAAGTATAAATACTACGTGTTCTTTTTTTTCAGAGATGAGGGAGATCACGCTGTCGGTAAACCAGGTCCAGCCGCAGTTTTTATGGGAATTTGCCATGTGGGCGCGTACCGTTAAGGCGGTGTTCAAAAGCAGAACGCCTTGTTTTGCCCATTTGGTGAGATTCCCTGAGCGCGGGATCGGGCATCCGAGATCGTCGTGCAGTTCTTTGTAAATATTGACAAGGGAAGGAGGCGGTTCTATGCCGTCCTGAACGGAGAAACAAAGTCCGTGCGCCTGCCCTTCGTTGTGATAGGGATCCTGGCCTAAAATGACGACTTTCACATTGTCCAAAGGAGTAAATTTGAAACAATTGAAGATGTCGTACATATCAGGATAAACGACATGGTGCGAATATTCTTCTTTCAGAAAAGCACGGATCTTTTTATAATGTTCGTCAGAAAACAAAGGGGCGAGTGCTTCGTCCCAACCTCCACCAAGTTGAATCATTTTGCGTCCTCAAATTTATTTTGTTCATAAGCGATATGTTCAGCAGAAATCGAGTCAAGAATTTTCAGATAGGCAGCCAGCTCTTTTTTTGCACCGGCAAGATCATGGCTGCGGTAATTTCCGCATTCGATTTTCTTTGCTCCCGGTACCGTTTCCATTGCAAGTGCTGTACGGACAGCTTCTTTCAGACAGGAAAGTGCTGCAGGGAAATCGGTATGGACGGTGAGTAAGTAAAATCCCGTGCGGCAGCCCATAGGTCCGAAATAGATAATATTCTCTTTATTATCTCCGTTGCGTAGAGCAGTGGCAAGCAGATGCTCGATCGTGTGCATGGCGGCAGGCGAGAGATAATCTCCGCCGTTCGGTTTTTTGAAGCGAAGATCGAAAGTCGCCACATTTTGAAGCAATGTGGAAAAATACATTCCCGGCATTAAAACGTTATGATTTTTTTGAAAGGACGGGATTTTATCCATGAAGTGCCTCCGCAAATATATTTTTCATGTTCTCCGAAAGATGTCTTAGAGCCAGCGCACAATTTACGGCATATTCGTTCGGACTGTTTTCGCCTGCATTATCGGAAATTGCTTTAAACATATAGCAAGGGACTTCGGCGTTTGAGGCTATGTGTGCAACGGCGGCGCCTTCCATTTCACGGATATCGGCGCCGAGAGCTTCGAGAAGCTGCCGATCGTCGTCGCCGCATGCAAAATAGTCTGCAGTGGCAACAATACCGCTTAAAAAAGGCGATGCATTGCTATAAGGCAGAACAAAAAACGGGTCGCTGCGCTCGTTGTGCGTGCCGACAGGTGTATGATTGATGGCACTTAAATCAAAGTCAATTTCGACTGCTTTGCGGATCTGAAAAACCATACCGATTTTTTTGTCATGGGTCAGACCGCCGGCAACGCCGAAGTTCAAGATAGTATCGGCGCCCAAAGTAAGTGCAAGCATGGCCGCAGAGGCGGCATTGTCTTTGCCAACTCCGGAAAGAACGAGAATAAATTCATTTCCGTCAAATTCGGCTCTGTAAATTTCTTTTCCGAATTGTCGGGATCGGCGGATGATTTTGCTTTGGGAAAGCAGACAATCCGCTTCATTTTTCATAGCAACGATAATTCCGAGCATAAGTATCAGTACTCCTGTATAATCGAATTTATTTTACCACAAAACAGGCCTGTTTTGCAAATTATATAGTAGTGAAAACTTTTGTTTTTATGTATTTTTAGAGGGCCCCGTGTTAAAAAAATCGGGACGGAATAAGGAAAATGCCGAAGCGTGATTTCGCGGCAGGATCGTAAAATAAAAATGCAAATAACTTTACAATAACGGGGCGGATATGTTATAATGGCTAAGGAATAGTTAGACAGAGCAGATCGTGATGAAATACGTATTTTTTGATATTGAGTGCGCGTGTGTTTATAAAAATGTGGCAAAGATTTGCGTCTTTGGGTACTGCGTGTGCGATGAACAATTTCATATTTTGCAAAAAGAAGATATTTTGATCAATCCGAACGGGAAATTTCATCTGACGGATCGGGGCGGAGAGGGGCTGATCCTGCCTTACGATTACGATGATTTTAAAAAGTATCCGGATTTCAAGGCCTTTTACGAAAAGATTAAGGCTTTGCTGGAAGATCGGGATAGTTATGTTTTCGGACACGCGGCGATCAACGATGTCAAGTATTTATGTCTGGAAACGAAGCGATACAAGCTTCCGTCATTTACATTTCGTTTTGCGGATACACAGGTATTGTATATGGCGATGACGGAGACATATGACAGGCAGGCAGGACTGGAGAGTCTGACACAGATTTTTGAAATTGATTATACGCCGCATTGTGCCGCGGACGATGCGTATGCAACGATGCGTATCGCGCAGGAAATGTGTTGTAAAGAGCAATGCAGTTTGGATGAACTGCTGAAGAAATACAGCATACGATTCGGTAAAATTGAAAATTACCAGTTTACCAATTGTTCTTCGAACAGAAGAAGCGAATATCTGCGTGAGAAGAGCAAGGAAAAACGTGAGCGCGGCGAAAAACGGGCAAAATTCAATGATTTTGTATACGGATACAGAGTTAAGCCGCAGAGCAATGAATTTCGGGGGAAGCGTTTCAGCTTTTCGCGGAGCATAGAGGAAGATTTGCCGCTGGCGAAGCGGCTGGTAAAGGAGATCGTGCGGCGCGGCGGAAAATATTCTTTGAAACTTTCAGCCAGCAATGTCTTTGTGGAAGGGAAAGATGATGACAGTGTACGTAAAAATGCTGCCTACAAGATGATGGAAGAAGGGAAAATTTCGGAGATTTTCACACTGGGCGAATTTGAAAACCGATATTTGACACAGGGAACGATTCAGGAAAAATGACAGACGATTATTTACGCAGGATGCAAAATATTTTACCGGATTTCGAGGAGTACAAGGCATGCCTCGGGCAGGCGCCGTACAAAGGGATCCGCGTAAATACATTGAAGATCTCTGCGGCAGAGTTTAAAAAGATTTCGCCGTTTGCACTGGAGCAGATCGAGTGGGAAAGCAACGGATTTTTGGTCGAAGATGAAAAGCCTGGCAGATCTGTGTATCATGACGCCGGGCTTTTTTATGTGCAGGAACCGAGCGCTATGTGTGCGGCGCCGCTACTGGACGTGAAGCCTGGAGAACGGGTGTTGGACCTTTGTTCGGCTCCGGGCGGCAAAGGAACGCAGCTTGCACAGGCCATGCGCGGGGAAGGGATCCTGGTTCTGAATGAAAAGATTCCGGATCGCGCAAAGATACTGCTGCAGAATGTCGAGCGAATGGGGATCGTCAATGCTGTGGTAACAAACGCCGACCCTTCGGAGCTTTCGGAACGCCTGGAAGGGTATTTTGACAAAGTTCTGGTAGACGCGCCTTGTTCCGGAGAGGGAATGCTCAGAAAGGAAGCGGCGGCGGCAGAGAACTGGAGCATTGCCAACGTCGAAATGTGTGCGGCCAGACAGAAGAAGATTTTGGAAAGCGCGGCAAATTTGGTGGCGCCCGGAGGAATGTTGGTGTATTCTACCTGCACGTTTTCGGAGGAAGAAGACGAGCGGAATACCGAGTGGTTTATAAAAGAATTTCCGCAGTTTGAGCTTTTGGCGCAGCGAAAGATTTATCCGCACCGCGAAAAGGGAGAGGGGCATTTTGCTGCGCTGTTTCGCAGGAGCGACGGAGAGAAGATTCGTTACAAGGCATGGAAGCCTATCGCCGATAAACGGAACATAAATGCCTGGAAAGAATTTGAAAAAGAGTTTTTAAAAAAGCCGCTTTGCGGAGAATTTTTAACCTTCGGGAAAAATGTTTGTCTTGTGCCTGCCGGATTGTTTTCACTGGATGGATTGCGTGTATTACGGGCAGGACTTTTATTGGGTGAAAATGCCGGGAGCCGGTTTGAGCCGGCACATGCGCTGGCGTTGGGTGCAGACAGGGGCAATCTGACAAAAGTTGTCGATTTAGACGATGAAGAGATACTCCGTTATTTACATGGAGAGGAACTTTCGGCAAAGGATGTACGCGGTTGGTGTGTTGCCGCTTATCATGGCTATCCGATCGGCCTGGCAAAAAGCGGAGCAGCGTTCAAAAATCATTATCCGAAAGGGTTGCGGCATTAAAAATTAAATCCGCAAAAACACCAACTAAAAAACCTAACAGATAAAAAAGCGTAACCGACGGTTGAATGTCGGTTACGCTTTTTGTTTCATATATTGCGGTGAAATTGTCGATTGTGAGGTGTCAAAAAAAGGCCTT
>CASEWU010000016.1 GCA_949291725.1 uncultured Bacillota bacterium | reverse complement strand
GGCTTTGATATCGGTCAGAACCTTGTCCACATACATGGTGTGAAGCAGCGATTGATTATCAGCATAAATACATTTTTGTGTTGAACCTACCTTGGTGGTAGGATAAAACTCGGTTTGGAAGGGATTAGAATTCACGGTACATATAGGCGGCTTTTTGAGGTAAGCCTATTGTACCTTCCCTTTCAAAGAACGACGGTTGCGATTAAAACACAATCGAGTTTTTTGGGCTACCAACAGTCTATTTAGGTACAGTAGGGATTTTCTAAACTCAAAAGGTGCCATAGCGAATCTTGGCAACTAGTGGCAGGAAAAAACTCTCCTACAGTTTTTCAAGTATGCGAACTTTTCTTGGCGGCATAGCTGGGTTAGTACGTCGGGGGACGGACATACGGAAAGTCACACAAAGAATAAACGTGAAAGCTGTCTCATATATCAGCTTCACGATCTTTCATCGTTTACCCTAATCCGGTCTAAAACAGTAAACTGTTCAGGGATCTTGCTGGCTGTACAGCCTCGATCAACTCCATAAATTCCTTTATTTCTCCGGGAAATTCTATCTTTTCTTCTTCCAACATTGGAAAAGGTGTCACTTATATGCTAAAGTATTGTAATGTTATCTTTGACAAACGGGAGGATTACACTTTTGAAATTACCTCGCATCCTTGAATAAGATTTTTGCTTTCGGTCGAGCGTAATACCCCGATGCTTGCGGGGTATTACGCTCGATCTTACATGGCTCGCAAGTGAGCCTGTCGCAAAAATTGCAAGCGAGGAATCGCAACAAGCAACGGGGAATTAATCCAAACTTGATTAAAATAGAACACACTGTCCGGTGATTGACAAAGAACTTTCAGCAAGAGCGTTATGAAACAAGCACAAATTTCACATTTTGAACAGTATGGAATCCGTCCGTTCTGCGATCAGCTGAATCTGCATTTCCGGAATTTTTTTTACGGATTCAATCCGGGAAAATGGAAAAGCACGCTTCCCTGCAACAGATTAATCTGCATTTTGGATGATCAGGAAGTTTCTTCGCTGTCCGATGAACATCAGACGGTTCAACTGACGCCGGGAACCATAGTGCTAGTTCCTGCGTTTCATGAAATTACCCATGATCAGAGTGTTTACATGCGGCATCTTTCCATTCATTTCTATTTGGAACTGTATTGCGGGATCGATCTTTTCCGCGAGTGCGACAGACTGTATCACAAAAAAGACGGAGGGCGGATTGAAACGATCAACCGGATGCTTCTCAATCCCGATCGTTTTCTGATTACAGCCACTATGCATACGATTTGCTGGGAAAGTATTGTGGACTTTGCCTATGACACTCATCTTTCACTGGAACGTCTGCTACCGACCTATTCTTATTATGCGCCGCTTTTTGACTATTTCCTGCATAACTGTCATGCGGGCATCAATGTGGAGCAGATGGCGGAAGTGATGCGTATGAACCGGAAAACGTTCATCAAGAAATTCATTCACGATACCGGATTCTCCCCGAAACGGTTCTTCAACCGCATTCTCGCGACGAAAGCGGCGGAATATCTTTCCTCCTCCGATATGACGATCCGGGAGATCGCGGATCATTTTCAGTTTTGCAACGAATTCTATTTTTCGCGTTTCTTCAAACAGCATCTTGCCATCTCCCCGCGCGAATACCGCAAACGGAACCGCTTTTTACCTGAAAAAAATATCGCAGCGACTCCGAAATAACCGCCAATGCCGCAGTTTTCTGTAACAGCAGAAACAGATGGAGACAAAAAGATATGTTTTTGTTTCTTTTTGGCATTTACAAACGGTTGGTTTTGTGATATATATAATGTAAAGAACAAAATCAACCAACACCCGGAAGTGTAAAACTATGCAGACTGCGGTATATTATTTTCCGAATTTCCATGTCGATCCTCGCAATGAAGCGGTTCATGGCAAGGGGTGGACGGAATGGGAGCTGATGAAACATGCGGGACCGCGCTTTCCCGGTCACATGCAGCCGAAAATCCCCGCATGGGGATACGAAGACGAAGCGGATCCCGCAGTGATGGCGAAGAAGATCGATGCGGCGGCGGATCACGGGCTCGATGCGTTCATTTTCGACTGGTACTGGTATGAGGGACCTTTTCTCGAACGGGCGCTGAACGAAGGTTTCCTCGGAGCTCCGAACCGCAGCCGCATGAAATTCGCCCTGATGTGGGCAAACCACGACTGGAAAAATTTTCATCCGGGCAACCGCGATACCGCCAATTACAAAATCACTTTCCCGTGGACGACTCGCAAAGATACGATTCCGTATGTATGGGATTATCTCATTGAGCATTATCTGACACAGCCGAACTACTGGAAAATCAACGGAAAACCGTACTTCTCCATCTATGCGATTTCCAGATTCATCGCGCAAATGGGCGGAGTTGAAGATGCTGCCGAGGTTCTTGCGAATTTCCGGGCGAGAGCAAAAGCCGCGGGCCTTTCTGGACTTCATCTGAATGCCGTCGGACTCGACATGCTAGACCGGAGTCCCCAGAGCGCGGCGCGGCATGATCAGGTCATCAAGGCCGGGTTCGACAGCTGCACAAGCTACAACTGTGTCTGCCTTTCCGAGAAGTGGATGCAGGAGTTCCCGCGCGTCGATTTCCAGGAAATGACGGATGATTATATTGAAGTCGCGAAAAAAACAATGCAGGCTCTGCCGTTCCCGTTTTATCCGGTCATCACAACCGGCTGGGATCCGTCCCCGCGCACCATCCAGTCGGAAGTTTACGACCCGACTCCCTGCTATCCGTGGATGGCTGTGATGGAAAGCACTCC
>CASEWU010000015.1 GCA_949291725.1 uncultured Bacillota bacterium | reverse complement strand
TGCTGAAAAATTGTTGCGATTGTCAGGAACTTCGAGCACGAGTAGTGCCGCCGGTACCATGCGCTTGAAGCGCCTAATCAAGCCACCGGCTCAGCCGGTGGTACTTGACTTCGGAATGGTAAATTTTTCCTTACAAACAACTTTCATTGTAAGAATTTTCAAAGCTTTTCTTAAAGGAAGGGATTCAGAAATTTCAAATTTGCTTCGTTTCGATCACTAAATTTTGCTTTGAGGCGTTTTGAAAAGAGGCCGGACAATTTGAAAAATAAAAAAATCTGCCTGCAAAAACTTTGCGGGCAGATTTTTTAACTGCTGCCATTAAAAAAATGAGCAAGCATGACAATTTAAAACAAAGGGAAAAGTTTATCCTTCGTTGTCTGCATGACCGTCTTTTTTGTCTGTCTGTATTTGCGTACGGGTTGATAACGGTAAGGAAAGAGGAAAAAATAAAAGCTCCCGTCGGCATGGACGGGAACTTGCGGATTTCCAAAAAATGGCAAAACCAAAAACCGCACAAAATATGCGCGGTTCATTTCCCAAGAAAAGAAGACTTTTGAAAGGGACAGAAAATGGTTTACTCTGCTTTGGAAAGTTCTTCCGAATAAGCGGCGAGAATCGCATTGCGCAACTCTTCGCGCGTTTCGGTATTCAAGGGATGGGCGATGTCTTTAAATTCGCCGTCATTTGTTTTGCGGCTGGGCATTGCAATGAAAGGACCGTCCGAGCCCTCGATCACTTTGATGTCGTGAACCACAAAACAATCGTCGATGGTGATCGAAGCAACCGCTTTAAGTTTACTGTCATCTTTTTTTACGAATCTGATACGCACATCTGAAATTTTCAAAATAATCATCCTCCTTATGCAGTGGCGTTCATTAATAATTACATTCTACTATAACTTTTTTGAATTTTCAATAGACTTTCAAAAAAAATTTAAAAATTTTTGAAAAAATTTCAAAAGTTTTCAGATTTTCGTTTTTTTTCGCCATAATTCGGCATATAGTAACGGCATGAGGCGAAAATTCTGGGAAAAAATTCAAAGTATCTTTTTTATAGGCATTGGCGGAGTCAGCATGAGCGGACTGGCGTATATTTTGATGAAGATGGGATTCAGTGTATCGGGAAGCGATATTACGGCAACTTCGCTGACGGCGAAGTTGGAAAGAGAGGGGGCAAAAATCTTCATCGGTCATGATGCGGCAAATCTTGGGGATGCGCAGGTCGTGATCGTCAATTCAGCGATACCCGAGGCAAATCCCGAGTTGTGTGAAGCGCGTCGCCGAGGAATACCTGTATATGGCAGGGCGGAGCTTTTGGCTATGGTCGCTTCATGTTTTGAGAATACGATCGGGATTGCGGGATGCCACGGAAAAACCACGGCGACAGCCATGTGCGCACATATTTTGGAGGAGTGTTCTGGAAGTTGCAGTGCACATATCGGAGGCGAAGATTTTGATTATTGCAATTTGTATTCGGGCGGAGATAAATTTTTTGTAACGGAAGCATGTGAATATATGGGTAATTTCCTGCATCTGAGACCGGATGTTGCTGTCATCCTGAATACGGATGCGGATCATCTGGAATGCTACGGAGATGCAGAGCAATTGGAGGCGGCCTACCGTACATATGCGCGCGGTGCAAAAGCGGCGATCGTTTGCGGGGAAGATAAAATAGCCAACGAGATCGACAGCGCATTGACGTTCGGTTTGACAAAAGAGTGTGATGTCGGGGCGGAAAATATTCGTTCGAATAATGGGAAATACTCTTTTTCATTGCGGATAAAGGGCGAGATACTAGACAAAATCAAGCTTAATGTTTATGGAAGGCACAATATTTACAATGCTTTGGCAGCGGCGGCGGTGGCAGAATATTACGGATACGATGCGAGTCTGACGGTTCGCGGACTGCAAAAATTCCGAGGGATACGCAGAAGGTTTGAACTTTTGGGAGAACTGAACGGGGCGCAGATGATTGCCGATTATGCACATCATCCCAGGGAAATTGCGGCGGCACTTGCAACGGCAAAAGAGGTTTGCGGCGGCAGACTTTTTGTTGTATTTCAGCCGCATACATATTCAAGAACAAGGCTGTTGTTTGACGAGTTTTTGAAAGTTTTGTTGCCGATCGAAAATCTGGTCATTTATAAGACATATGCAGCAAGGGAATATTTTGATGCGGAAGGCAGTGCGCTGACGCTGTCGGAAAGCCTTCCGAATTCATTGTACATAGAATCTTTGCGTCAATTGCAATTGTATCTGCAGTGTTCATTAAAATCCGGAGATGTTGCTCTGTTTTTAGGAGCGGGGGATATATATTTTATTGCAAAGAGAATACTTGATGACAAATAGACGGCATAATTTTTCAGGATATGATTAATAAAAGAAGGGATCGCTTAAAAAATACAGGCGCCGTCGGCTTGAGCCGACGGCGCCTGTATAAAATTATAAACCGGATAATGATTTTTCAATACCGAAAAACGCAGGGAAACAAAAAGTTAAAATTCGATCGGCTGATTTTTGGCTTCGCAAGCGAAGGCGAAATCGATGAATTGTCTTGCGCGTCGAGGAGATCTTCCGCCTTTGAGCAGAGCCCAACGTTCGGCAAGAGCGAACAGATCATCCTGCGGGGTTTTGAGTTTGCAATCGGCGGCAAGCTGGCGAATGATGGAAAGATATTCCGATTTTCCGGTAGAAGAGAAAAAGACGGTCAGACCGAAACGGTCGGAGAGCGATAATTGTTCTTCCATCGTGTCGCGGGCATGGACGCTGTTTTCGCGGTCGGAGAAGTTTTCTTTAAGAATATGCCTGCGGTTGGAGGTGGCGACGATCATAACATTAGCGCCTTTTTCCGTTAGGCTTCCTTCAAGGCTGGCTTTCAGGGAAGTAACCTTTTCATCATGTTCTTCCAGGGACAGGTCGTCGATAAAAATAAAGAATTTAAAGGGCAGCCCTGCAAGGACTTCTTTTACTGCGTTGATATCTTTGATCTGATCTTTCGGGATCTCCACGGCGCGAAGACCTTTTTCCGCGTACTTATTCAGAATGGCGTGGATCGTGGAGGATTTTCCGGTCCCTTTATCGCCGTAGAGCAGCATGTTCGAATAAGGAAGACCGGAGATGAAATTAATTGTATTGTCTTCGATCGCTTTTTTCTCGGCTTCATAGTCTTTAAGGTCTGAAAGAGTAATGTCTGAAGTATTTCGGACAGGTTTGAGCGTCTTGTTTTCAAACGTGAACGCTTTATGACCGATGTAAATACCGTAGCCGTTGTGCCTGTAAAAGTTCACGAGCTTTTGCAGGGATTCTCCGTCTCCCCAGTTTTTCCCGAAGACATCGTCGTCTTTGCCGTAACGGACGGAGGGAAAACCGCTGTCGGCGGCAAGGGCAACCTTACCCGAAGGGTTATCGGCTTTTTTTGCAATGTCTTGCAGAATTGCAAGGTCGTGGGAATAGGCTTGGCAGATATCGTTGTTCAAAGTTCCCGCAAAGGCGCGCCGGGCAAACAAGTTATCGTCGCAAAGGATTTTATGGGTCAGATAGGCGGCAAAAGAGTTCTGCATATCTTCTGCGAGAAGCAATTCTTCCGCACGCGCATAAGCGGCGATGTCATCGTTTTGCAGTGCGCGGACAAAAGAGGCTACCGCCTCATCCTGTAAAACGCCTCTGAGTAAAATCAAGGCATCTGTATCGTATGATTCCATGGGAAACATCAACTCCGTAGAAATTTTTTTACTAATTATATATTTTTTTTTCAGGGAATGCAATTATTTGCGTGCATAATTCGATAGAAATCAATTCATAAAATCGATTGAACACATCCGTAAAATTAATAAATAAAATTGTTGATTTGCTTGACTGAACAGGCAGACAGGTACTATAATAATTACAGACAAACGGAAATTCAATTTGCGGAGGAAACAACAATGGCAAAAATATATTATCAGTCGGATTGCGATATCAACGTTTTGAAAAACAAGACGGTAGCGATCATCGGTTACGGCAGCCAGGGACATGCACATGCCTTGAACCTGAAAGAGAGCGGGGTTAAGGTAGTAGTCGGTTTGTATGAGGGCAGCAAGTCGTGGGCGAAGGCGGAAAAGGCCGGATTGAAAGTCATGACGACGGCGGAAGCAGCAAAAGCGGCGGATATC
>CASEWU010000014.1 GCA_949291725.1 uncultured Bacillota bacterium | reverse complement strand
GCCTCCTTTTCAGACCAGTTTGTACCATACGGAATATTCGATCTCGATCTCGCGTGTATCGTAAGAACCGTTTTTCTCGATTTCGACTTCGCGGATCTCGTAATGCGCACCTTTGTACTCATTTTCCCGCCCTGTGACAGGGTGACAATTTTTGACGCAATCTTCAAATACGCGGATATACGGATTGCCTTTCTGACTGACGCAGGCGATAACCAGGTCGCTCTCGGTGATGAAACCGACACCGGTCATCTTGTTGTTTCCAAACCTACTCAATCTGGAAATGCTGTAAACTACTTTTTTCATTCGTTTTTACCTCCGAATTTTTATTTTTTACCGTTTTCGGCGTGGCGAAAGAAGCACGGAACGGTAAAAGGAACATTTTCTGCAAAGTATAGTGCGGAAGTCAACGGAGGAAGGAAAAATTGCCGTATAAGCGTAGGGGGAATCAATGATTTAAGCGGGAATTTTTCCGCCGTTTACTTCCGCGAGGAACCGTGCTACGATAGCCACAACGAAAACAAAAAAAATCGGAGAGAAAAAAGAAGCTGTCGCGCCTCTTGTTTTTCTCCCGAAACGGTTACAGGCCGCGGAGGATTTCGTCATATTTTCCATTGCAAATAAGCCCGCATTCATAGTGGAAATTGATGTCCGTAAGCATATTTTCTATCCACTCCCGTTGTTTCGGGGTTCCGTCCTTGTGTCGTAATATCCATTGTTTGAGTTGCCGGTTTGAAAGTCCGTAGCCGTTGGCTTTATTGTATTTATGATAATCATAGTGCGTAAAATCTTTTCGGTTCTCAAGGTGTTCAATGTCGATCATATCAGTTACCGCCTTTTTTATTCTGAAAGTATAAGAAGATTTTTCCGTTCGATGAGGGATTCGTTTCTATGCTCGTGTCTCCTGTCCCTCCCCGAAAGCATTGGAAGATTGTCATAGTTTGATCTCATCTGCCCGCAGTACATACCGCAACAGCGTCGTGCCGTCTTTGATATATTTGGTAGGGACGAGCCGCCCGTTGAACAGGCTTGTTTCCGTTCTGTCAGCTTTTATCTTGCCGAACTCGTCTTCCGTCCACACGGAAACGAAAGCGCTTTTCAAAATCCAGTATTTCTTGCGCAAGTTGTCGTTGTCAAAGTACGGCTCTTCGACCGCCTCGTAGAGTGAAAGATATTCGTTCAGTTCTTCTTTGGTATGGAACGCGCAATGCGGATACGGGCCTTTTGTAACAGTGTACTTGTATCCGCAATCGGAGGTGCGGTCGCTCCAGTCCTGCACGAAGATATAGTCGTAATCTTTGGTGGTATATCTTTTGAGCGGTTTCTCCCGCATATTCAGCTCGAAACAGGATACCTCCGCTTTGAAATACAATGCGTGCTGCGCTCCCGCGCCGAGCGTTGAAAACGTCCAGAATATCTTTTCTTTTTTGCCGATATAGCGCAGCTTGTCCTTGTCGATGAGAGGGAAGGCGCCGCCCGAAATGCTCTTGCAGAGTGTGCCGTCATCGGAAACCGAAACGTAGGAGGAGCCGCATTCGCACAATGCCGTGGAGCCGTTTCGGTAGGTATCGCCGTCTATGATCGCGTTCGGGTAGTAGCAGCCGAATGAGTCCGTGTATTCGACAACATCGAGCGGCTGCGGCTTTCGCGTTCTCGTCTGTTCGATCTTGTCGATGATGCCGTTTACCAGCCGCAGATCCGTCTCGGTTATTCTGTCCTTGCCGAGTGCATAGCCGATATTGTTGTTCCTCAATTCTTCAAGCGTCGTTTTCATTTTTCTTTGCCTCCTCGATCGCTGTATCGAGCATTTTTCTGAATTTTTCGCTCATATGGTAGAGTTCCTCAAAGGGGTGGAAGAGCATTCCTTTGATGAACGATTCGTCCGGGGTGATGCTCGCCCAGCCGCCGATGTTTTCGCCGTAATAATGTTCGCCCTTTTTCAGGAGCTTGATTTCATCGTAAAAATCCGCCACTTCGACGCCGTTGACTAAAACGAGGGCCGAGCCCTGCGTGACCGAACTGCGCCGCCTTACTACTTCAAT
>CASEWU010000013.1 GCA_949291725.1 uncultured Bacillota bacterium | reverse complement strand
TAAAATTTGAAAATCTCGGTAAAATTGCGGCTTTAGTACGCTTTGAAGGAAAAGAACTTCCGGTAGAAGGAGGCAGATCCGCTACGTTCACTGTAGAGGAACCTTTGCTATGGAGCGCAGAATCTCCGTATCTGTATGACCTTGAAATCGTTTGCAGCGAAGAGATCATTTTTGAAAAAGTCGGTATTCGGACGGTTGAGATCAAAAACGGAATTTTTCTTTTCAACGGCAAGCCGATCAAGCTTCGAGGCGTCAATCGGCACGATTTTCATCCTGACCGCGGAGCAACTGTTACGGAAGAAGATATGCTGATGAATATACGTCAAATGAAGCGGTTCAACGTCAATGCAATTCGTACTTCTCATTATCCTTCATCGCCGCTTTTTTATAAAATTTGCGATGAGTTGGGAATGTATGTCATGAGTGAAAGCGATGTTGAAAGTCATGGCTCTTGTGAATGCGGCGGAGAGGGAAATTACTTTCAGAAATTTGCTCAGATACCTGAAAATCCGATTTTCTGCGATCAGTTGTGCGAACGGGAAAGAAGCAATGTCGAATGGAACAAGAATCATCCTTGCATCATCATCTGGTCTATGGGAAATGAAGCAGGATGGGGTAAAAATTTTCTTGCGGCTATTGAAACGGTACGTAAACTTGACGACAGACCGATTCATTATGAGGGAATTTGGTGCATGGACCGCATGCATTACATGAATAATGAATATTATACAGCACCTGTCGATATGGCAAGCAGGATGTATCCTGAAATATCGTGGATGGAAAATGATTATTTAAACGATCCGCGAGAAACAAGGCCGCTCGTGCTGTGTGAGTATGCGCATGCAATGGGAAACGGCCCGGGCGGACTGATGAACTATTGGAAGACGATCGAATCCAATAACAGGTTTATGGGAGGCTTTATCTGGGAATGGTTTGATCACGGCATCCGCTACAAAAACAGCGGATACAGGTACGGCGGGGATTTCGGTGAAGACGTCAACGACGGTAATTTCTGTATTGACGGAATCGTATTCCCGGATTGTTCACCGAAACCGGGAACCTGGCAGATGAAAAAAGCATACCAGCCTGCGGTATTTACAAGAAGCGGAAATACTCTGACTGTATTTAATAAGTATTACTTTATTCCGCTGCAGGGTCGTCTGAAAATATTTTATGCGGACAAGAATGAAACGCAGACCTTGGATATTGACATTCGCCCCAGACAAAAAGAAAAATTTTTAATAAAACCTGCAGAAGATCTGTGTATCCAGCTCTTTACCGAAAACGACAGCGAGCCGATAGCCTGGGAAAGCTTTTATACGAAAAAATTTACGCGCAGTATTTTGCCGCACGAACACACTCTTATAGAGGACGAGGGGAGGTATATCCAAATCACGGCAGGGCAAAGCCAATATAAAATTGATAAAACAAGCGGAATTATTTGCTCTGTTTCCGCATACGGGAAGAGTTTGGGAGCCATTTCTCCGAATGTCTGGAGAGCACCGACAGACAACGATATTTTAGATCGGCCGGCATGGGAACACGCTTGTCTGAATAAGGCAAAATTTGATCTTGTCGGATATACAATCAAAGGTTCAAGCGTTTCTGTACAAATCAAAGCAGGTTATTATAACAGTTTACGTCCTTGGATGGATTTAAATTTATGCTATAATTTTGCCGAATCCGGAGTCAGTATTGATATAAGTTACCTGACAAGGAAAGAATATTTTCCTTCGCTTCCGCGCTTGGGATTTGAAATGGCTTTGCCGAAGAGCTTTTGCAAATTGCATTATTGCGCTTACGGACCGGGGGAAAGTTATAGCGATCTTTACGAATATACGGCAAAAGGGATATACGATTCGGATATCAAAGATGAATATATCCATTATATCAAACCTCAAGAGTGCGGAAGCCATTGCGGCGCGGATTTTGCTCAACTGAGCGACGGAGCTCTTGCTGTCCGAGTGGAAGGGATACGGTCTTTTTCTGCTTTGCCGTACAATTCCAAAGTCCTGGCGGAATGTCGGCATGATGATGAATTG
>CASEWU010000012.1 GCA_949291725.1 uncultured Bacillota bacterium | reverse complement strand
CGGTTGCGATATCGTCTCTCCCGAATTCGGTTGGTCGGTAAATCATATTGAAATGTCAGATACCACGGCGGAAAGTGAATATTTTATGCTGCGTTCGTCAAACCTCTTATTCCGAAATGTGAAATTCAAGGGCAAGTATTCTTTTCAGTATGTGGAAAATGCAGTGTTCGAGAATTGCGTATTCGATACCAAGGATGCGTTTTGGCACGGCAAAAATATTCTCATCAAAGACAGCGTGATAAGAGGCGAATATCTTGCATGGTACTCGGAGGGATTGACCTTTGAAAATTGCACGATCGTCGGAACGCAGCCGCTGTGCTATTGTAAGGGACTGAAGCTTATCAATTGCCGTATGGAAAAAGCGGATCTTTGTTTTGAAAAATCCGAAGTGGAAGCTTGCGTAACAACGCCGCTTATCAGTATCAAAAATGCGTATAAAGGCAAGATCGTTTTGCCCTGTGTGGGAGAGATCATAAATACGGACGAAAAAGCTATGGCAAAAATCGTGCAGACAGAAAAAATACCTTTGAGAAAGTTGGCGTAAGCAGATGTTCTTGGCGGTGTTCAAACCGCAGCTTATTTAAAAGCCTATGAGTTAGGTAAAACTCTTTGAGAATGACGATGAAAAGAAGAATTATCTTTGTATTATTTTTAATATTGATCGTATTTTCTTGCTCGGTTGCTTGTGCAGGAAATAACGGAGGGACACAATCCATGGTAACGGATAAAAAGATAACGTTCACGATCGGGGAAAGGGAGCTTTCGGCTTCACTTGTTGAAAATGCGGCGACAGAAGTCTTGGCGGAGCGCTTGGAAACCGGCCCGATCACGATTGAAATGAACGATTACGGCGGTTGGGAAAAGGTAGGCAGTTTTGGGTTCAGCCTTCCCGCAAGCAACGAACAGATGACGGTGCAGCCCTGTGATTTTGTTCTTTACCAAGGAAATCAGCTTGTAATTTTTTACGGTTCGAACAGTTGGAGTTATACGCCGCTTGGTCGGATAGATGGCGTGGAATCTGCTGAATTGAAGCAAATTTTGGGCAGCGGAGACGTAACCTTTACGATCTCGTTGGCAGGAGATTGATCTGAATGATTTTCGCCTTATGAATTTTTTTGTAAACAACATGTGTGTTAAGATCTCCGAAAATTAATATTCTATTAAAACAAATCTCCCCAAGCAAGCTCGGGGAGATTTGTTTTTTGAAATGTTCGGCACATCCCAGGGACATGTGCAGATGTATGGAGAAATTATTTTCTGGGAATAACGACTCAGAGGACACGCACACGCGCACGCGCGACATATATTATATACAGATGATAGCAGATTTTCATAACGATGTTCTTACGAAAGAAGAAGGATCGGAACTTGTAGGCGTTTCGGAGAAAGTGAAAAGCTGTGTTTGTGCGATTTATACAGGTGCAAGATCGATGGATACGATAAGGGGGATTGTAAGAAAATTTCAAAAAGAGAAACGAAAAAATTTATTTTTGGCTTTGGAAGATGCGTCGTATCTGGAGGAAAGGAATATCGAGGAAGTATGCGGCTGGAATCCGGTAAGCGTTTCTTTGACGTGGAATGCGCGGAACGGGCTGGGCGGCGGGTGTATGAGCGAAGGCGGCTTGACCGAGCGCGGCAGGTGTGTAGCAAAGAGATTGGCAGAAAGCGGCATAGCGTTGGACTGTGCGCATCTGAATGCCCGCAGCTTTTATGATTTGCTTGACGAAGTACCCGGTCTTGTAAATACGCATACTTGTTTGAATGGTGTTTACCGACATCCGCGGAATCTGGAGGATGCGCAAATAAAAGAGATCGTTGCGCGGGGCGGATTGATCGGGATTGCGTTTGTCGGGAAATTTTTGTCTGCAGACCGCGCCGGGATGCAGGATGTTTTTTATCATATGGATTACGCGGTACAAAAATTCGGGGACGATCATTTTTGCTTCGGGACAGATTTCAACGGTACGGACGATTTGCCGGAAGGTTTAAAAAATTACGAGGATGCAGAATCGCTGCGTGATCTGTTTTATAAGGCCGGGTATTCGCAGCGTTCGGTTGAGAAGATTTTCGTTGAAAACCTTCAAAATTTTTTGGCGAAAAAAAGTTGAATGATGCCGCACGGTGCGTTTTTTGTATATCTTTCCCGATTGTAAAATGTATTTTTTACAAAATTATTCATAATTCGACAAAAGTGTACAAAGAATTTTTAATAAACTTAGAATTTTGTACAAAAATCGCTTCACAAATGCAAATGAATGCGCTATAATATAGTTACAAATCTATTAACAACGGAGGGAAAAGACAGGTCAATGAAAAAAGTGATCATTATGGAAGGCAATACCGAAACGGCGCAGGAGATTGCGGTAGCGGTCAGGCTGGCAGGACTGGAAGTGGCGGGGGTAACGAATGACGGGGAAGAAGGGCTGAAGATGATCGAGAGTGAGAAACCGGATGTGGCGGTGATCGGGCTTGTTTTAAAGGGGATCGATGGTTTTGGGGTATTGGAGCGAGTGCATCGTGAGAATGCTGCGGTTAAAATGATAGTAACGGGCGGCTATTCGGACGATGAGATCATTGAAAAGGTATTGGCTTCGGGAGCGAAATATTATCTGATGAAACCGATCGCCGCGGAAGTTGTGGCGGAACGGGTAAAGGAAGTTGCGGAAGGAGACAAAGTTTCCGGTGCGGCGAAAGAAAAGAAGAATTCGATCACGCTGGACGAAAAGATCAGTAATATATTTATTTCCATCGGGATACCGCCGCACATCAAGGGATACGGATACTTGCGGGAAGGAATCAAATTGGCTGTGGAGCGTCCCGGGATCATCAATAATGTAACGAAGGAGCTTTATCCGCAAATCGCAGAAAAATTCAATACGACGGCGAGCAAAGTGGAACGGGCGATCCGGCACAGCATCGAAGTGGCGTGGAACCGTCAGAGGATCGAGGCAATCAACGCCGTATTCGGGGTGAGGGTGTATATCGGTTCGGACAAGCCTACGAACAGTGAATTTATTGCGTTGGTTGCGGATAAACTGATTTTGGAAGGAATAGCAAATTATCGTTAAGGGAGAGACGGATGAAGGCACGTTCGTATAAGGGATATTTGGCGGAAGGAGACACCGGGTATGTAAGGAGATGTATCCGTGAATCATTGCGGGCAAAGAAACTTTTGCTTCGCAGGGTTGACGCTCTGCTGGAAGCGGCCGTGCTGTTGCCCGTTTGTATGGCGGATCCTGACAAGCGGACGGAAAACATCGAAGAAATTTATGTCTTGCTGGAGGGTATCCTGAATAGCTTTGAGCAGCACGGAATCCGTGTAAGCCTGCCGCCGCTGTTGGAAATGCAGATGCCGGAGCGTCGTACAGGGAAGAATACGGTTCGGCGAGCGGAGCGGAAGAGGAAAAATGCTTGAAAATATCCGTGGGGGGAAAAGGGAAAAACAGAGAGGGCT
>CASEWU010000011.1 GCA_949291725.1 uncultured Bacillota bacterium | reverse complement strand
CAGACGGTTTTGAAGCGGTTTATGGAGGAGCGGAAGCAAATGTTGCGGTATCGCTTGCGCGATTCGGATATGATTCGGTATTTGTAACGCGGCTTCCGCAAAACGATTTGGCGAAAGCATGCAAAGCAAACTTGCAGAAATGGGGAGTCGATACGTCGAAGATTGTTTTCGGCGGAGACAGGCTCGGTGTTTATTATATGGAAAAAGGAGCTTCGCAGCGTCCTTCGAACGTAATTTATGATCGTGCCGGTTCGGCGTTTGCTCTCTCGGGCGCGAACGATTATGATTTTGAAAAGATTTTGGACGGAGCGGATTGGTTTCATTTTACGGGGATTACGCCGGCGCTCGGGGATAAGGTGGCGCAGGCTGTGCATGAGGCATGTAAGGTCGCCAGGAAAAAGGGGATCACGATATCTTGTGATCTGAATTATCGCAGCAAGCTTTGGACGAAAGACAAAGCCGCCGCAGTGATGGCGCCGCTGTTGGAATTGACGGATGTATGCATTACCAATGAAAGTCAGGCGGAAGAAGTTTTTTCGATCGGATCCGAATTGCCGGAGTGTGCAGAACGCAGTCGGGAGACGGCGCAAAAACTTCTGGATCGATTTAAATTCAAAGTAGTTGCGTTTACGGAGCGGAGAACGATCAATGCCAACCGCAACAAAATTTTCGGGCTTATTTTTAACGGAAAGGAATTTGCGCATTCCCGTGAGTATACGATGGATATGGTCGATCGCGTAGGCGGCGGCGACGCGTTTGCTGCGGGCATGATCTATGCGCTCAGCCAAAAATATACGCCGTCCGATTGCATCAACTTTGCGGGGGCGGCAAGCGCACTGAAACACTCCGTTGAAGGTGATTTCAACATAGTATCCGCGGAGGAGGTTCGGCGTTTGATGAAAGGCGGTGAAAACGGGAGAGTTCAAAGGTAAAGCGCACGAAGAAACGTAACGTAAAGCCGGGATTTTTCCGTGAAGGGGCAGACATCGTTTTTATTTCGCCCGCAGGGCTTGATTTTATCATGAACACAGAATAAAGTATGAATTGTTCCTGGGGAAATACAGGATTTTTCAAATTCAGAGGAATGTAAAGGCCTCGGTATGCAAAAATTTGCATACCGAGGCCTTTTTTCGCAAAATCTTCCGAAATTGCCGAACGGATTATGAATTTAATGGACGAGCAAAAATTTCTTTACTCTTTCCATAATTTTAGGAGGAAGTTCTTCATTGCAGATGACGGCGTCAAATTCGGAAATATCGCACAGGTTATGCCAGAAACCATTGTCGATTTTTGTATTGTCGAGCATGAGAACTTTAATTCTGGATTGGCGCATTAAAGCGTGCCGTATTTCATTTTCGGGCACGGAAGTGTCTGTTGCATAGCCTGAAGGGGATAGTCCGTGGCAGAAAACGAAGCAGATATCCGCATTATATTCGCGGATGGTGGAAATGGCGGACTGCCCGATAAGCGAAAATGACTTATTGATGGATTCTCCGCCCGTACACAAAAATTTGATATTTGTCTGTGAGAGCATTGACTGGGCGAACTCGGTATCCGGTATCTTCTATAACATGACGACGCTCAAGGAAGTATACGGGGATAGCTTTACGGAGGCCGATCTTCCCAAGACGACGAACGAACTGCTGGATATGAGTTATGATGTGAGCGCGAAAGACGGTTATGTAGCTTGGTCGACGTTTGCAGGTTCCAGTTACAGCGACTATATGACAACGATTTGGGGTGCGCAGTATGATACGGTGCAGGGCTATTTCGATTATTATGATTTGATTTACCGTGATGAAAACGGAGAGCCTCATGTGGCGGATACCTATGATCAGATCGATTCCGTGGGCAGGCTGGAAGCGTTCAAGGTGATCGCGGAGATTTTGAACAAGAACAACGGATTGATGCATCCTGCAATCGACAGTATGAGCTATCTGGATGCGCAGGTTGCGTTTGCCGGAAACGGATTTAAGGGCAACAATGACAAAGTGGCGTTTATTCCTTCGGGCGACTGGATGGAAAATGAATTGGCGGACTATCTGCCGAATAATCCTCAGGATTTCGGTATTTTGAAATCTCCTGTCATTTCGTCAATCGTGAACACGTTTACGGATGCAGAAGACAAGACTTATTTCTCCGATGCAACAGAAGCGGAAGGCACGTATGGCAGAAAGACGACGGTCGGCGATCAGAGGCTTTCGCAGTTGGTAACATGCATCGATGAGAACAAGACATTTGAAGAGACCAGAACAGCGCTGGGATATCAGGATTTGGATCAAGTTACATATGATCGTGTAGCGGAAGCACGTGCGGTCATGAGCTGTGCTACGATGGACCACCAGATGAGCGTTCCGAACACTTCAAAGAATAAAGAGAACGCATTCGACTTTATTCTGTACATGCTTTCAGATGATGGTCAGGACATTTACAGCGAAGCTTTGGGCGGCAGAGGAATGGTATACGGTTATGAACCTGACACAAGCAACAGTTCTTATATGATCCAGTCGATTAAAGATCTCGGAAATTACCAGCCTGTCTTTACGGACTATGCTTCTCCGTATGTATACCTTGGCGGACTTCGTTATTTTGCTGTGAACGACAGATACACGCAGATGTGCAACGGTGTTTCTGCGGAGACAGTGAACGATGCGGTGATTCAGCACTGGACGGAAAACCGGACGACGGTAAAAGAAGCGGGAAAAGTATCCTGACGGGAAAATCAGCGCCGTGAATACGGCGAGGGACAAAGGAGCCGCGGCGGCAGTTGCCGTCGCGGCAATTTTTATAAGCATTGGTTCAGTATAATTATTTCTGCGAGTATTGAGGAATTAAAAATGAAAAAGTTGATGAAAGCGGCCGTGTTTTACGGTAAGCATGATATTCGGGTTGAAAGCATTCCCGTTCCGGAGGTCCGTAAAGATGAAGTGCTGGTAAAGGTAGCATATTGCGGAGTATGCGGGACGGACGTACATATATATGAAGGCGACAAGGGTTGCGTGGAAGTACATCCTCCCATCGTATTGGGACATGAATTTGCCGGAGAAATTGTTGCTGTAGGCGAAAATGTTCGTAACAGGAAAGTCGGAGATCGAGTCAATGTGGATCCGAATGTATTGTGTGAGGCATGTCCGGCTTGTCTGGCTGCGAAGGGGCATTTTTGTGAGCACATGACTGGTATCGGGACGATGGTAAACGGAGGGTTTGCCGAATATGTAGCCGTGCCGGCGAAGCAGACGCATCTTGTATCGGCGGGTACAGATCTGAAAGCGGCGGCGATGACGGAACCGCTGGCATGTTGCCTGCACGGGATCGACATGTGTGAGATAAAGGCGGGCGCAAAGGTGTTGGTAATCGGAGGCGGAATGATCGGTCTGCTGATGTTGCAGCTGGCGAGGCTTTCAGGCAGTTCGTTTGTGGCGGTTTCGGAACCGGTGGAATCAAAGCGTGCGCAAGCGGAAAAGCTTGGCGCAGATCTTTGCCTGGATCCGTCATCCATGCCGGCGGAAGAATTTGAAGCAGAATGCAAAAAATATAATTTTGATTGTGTAATTGAATGCTGCGGTTTGGTCAAAACGATCGAACAGGCAGTTCGTGTCGCGGGGCAGAAGGCCGTGGTCATGATGTTCGGGCTTACGAAACCGGATGCGGCGATCTCCTTAAAGCCTTATGATGTTTTCAGCAAGGAATTGACGCTTCGTTCGTCTTATATCAATCCGTATACACAGGCAAGAGCCTTATCGCTGATCGAGAGCGGAAGGGTGGACGTAACGAGCATGCAAAGCGAACCGATAGGTCTTGAAAAACTTTTTTTGGTATTGTCGGACGAAAAAGAACGCGTAAAAGGAAAATTTGTGGTACAATTATGATCAAGGCAGTAATTTTCGATATGGACGGCGTTATAGCCGACACGGAACCTTTGCATGAGCTGGCGCGGAACAAATTGCTGGCGGAGCTGGGGTTGGATGTGGAGACAATATCTCCGACGGCAATCGGCCGAAGTAAGCGAGCCTTTTGGGGAGAGGTCGCTCAAACATACGGGCTGGCATACTCGGCTGACGCGCTTACCGTATGGGAGTTTGATCTTCTGATGAAGATAGCAGGGGAATCCGGACTGCAACCTTCGCCCGGACTTTGCGAATTGTTGAACTTTTTGCAATCGCAACAGGTGAAAGCGGCAGTGGCGTCATCTTCCGACCGCAATTATGTGGAATATATTTTAAAGCTCATCCATCTGGAAAAATATTTTTGTGCGGTTTCAAGCGGGGATGAAGTTGCGAAAGCGAAGCCTGCGCCGGACGTATATACCAGAGCTTTGAAAATGTGCGGGGCGAGGGCGGATGAGGCGTTAGCCGTAGAGGATTCCGATACGGGCGCTAAAGCTGCATATGCGGCAGGTATTCCCTGCATTGCATACGATGTCGTAACGAATGAAAAGCTGAAACAAAAATTTGATCTTTGCTCTTACAGGGTTAAGGACATGCGGGACATTGAAAAGATCGTGCGAGGAGTGAATCGTAATCGTTATGCAATTTGAAAAATCCTTTATAGCGGCGACAAAAGAATATTCGGATTATTACAGAAACGTGCCTGCACCTTATATACGCGGGACGTTTACGCTGGAAGGGATGCCGAAAAAATCCGAGATCGTCATAACGGCGCTCGGGTTTTACGATTTATATATCAACGGACACCGCATTACGAAAGGCATACTAGCGCCGTATATCTGCAATCCTGAGCAGGTGGTCGTGTACGATTGCTATGAGATCGGCGATTATTTGCGCTTGGGTAAAAATGTGATCGGATTGATTCTCGGAAACGGTTTTACGAACAATTACGGAGGCAGACCTTGGGAGATCGACAAGGCATCCTTCCGTGCGGCGCCCAAAACAGCCTTTTGTGTGGAAGCGGACGGCAAGAAGGTATTATCTACCGAAAAAATGCTGAAATGGGCACCTTCGGCGATTTTGAACGATGATTACCGTGAAGGAGAAATTTACGATGCGCGTAAGGAGATAGCCGGATGGAATCTGCCGGAATTTGATGATTCCGATTGGGCGGAAACGATACATGCGGCTACGCCGACGGGACACTGCGTAATGGCGGATTTTGAACCGATCAGAGAGTATAAAAAGCGGAAAGCTGTGCGCATTATTCCTCTCAAAGACGGATATTTGTATGATTTCGGGGTAAATACTGCGGGAATTCCCGTTCTGAAGATCGACGGTAAAGCGGGACAGAAAGTAACGCTTGTGTGCGGCGAATGGTTTAAAGACGGGGATATGGATACGAAAAATATCCAGTGCTGGGTCCGATATCGCGAAATGGATCGAGAGATCCAGAAGATCGAATACACCTGCAAAGGAGAACGCGGAGAAGGTTTCACGCCTTGCTTCAGTTATTACGGTTTCCGTTATGTAAAGGTAACGGGAATTGAGGATTGGCAGGCGTCGGAAGACCTGGTCGTTATGTCGGAGCAAAGTTCGGCATTGCGTCGGCGCGGGTCATTTTACTGTTCGGACGAATATGCGAACAGGATGTTACCGCGGGAATCGCCGCGTGCTGGAAGACAATGCGGACGCAATTTACAGATATCTCGGCTTTTTGAAGTCAATACGCAAGGATGACGGGACCATCGAATACGGATTGGGGGATTGGTGCCAGATCGGAGCGCTGCGCGACAGCGATCCGTGGACACCGAATGCGGTTACCGATACGGTCAGCGCGATGGATATCTGTCAGAAAGCGTCGCAGATCTTCGGAGTATTGGGGCAGGCGGAGCGCGAAAAAGAGGCGAAAGAGCTTCATGCTTCGTTGCGGCAGGCGGCGCGTGATCATTTTGTGGAATGGAAGTACGGAGACTCTCCGTTTTGCCGTCCGTATTGCTTGACGCAGACGGCGCAGGCGGTGATGATTTACCATGGCGTATACGACGAAAAGGATATGCCGGACGCAATTCTTCGCATGAAAGAGATGCTTGGCGGGACGGAAAATCATATGCAGGTCGGCGTGATCGGGCAGAGAGCTCTTCTTCGGGTCCTTTCGCGGCACGGGCTGGCGGATACGGCATATGAGACGGCAATGAGTCCCGATCGGCCTTCGTATGCAAACATGATCGATCATGGTGCTACGAGTTTAGGGGAATTTATACATACATTTGTCCCCGGGACAGAATATGATCTGAAAGTGGGAAAAATAAAATCGATGAACCATCATTTCTGGGGAGATATTGCGGCTTGGTATATCAAAGAACTGGCAGGCATACACATTAATGACGGGTTTACGGATCCATCGCGTGCAGATATAGCGCCGCATTTTGTAAAGTAGCTGAAAAATGCAGAGGGCAGGCATGAGATGCCGCAGGGGACTGTGATTTCGAGTTGGCAGAAGCTTTCGGAGAATCGTGTTGTGCTGTATGTGCAAATTCCCGAGGGAGTGCACGGTGAGTTGAAACCGCAGGACGGATGGGAGTGCGAAGGCGACCGAATGCTGAAACCGGGCGGCAGGAAATATATTTTGACGAGAGGTTAAAAATGGCGGTAAAAACGATCGTATTTTCGGCGGATGCGTTGGTTACGGAAGATCTGAAACTTTTGCAGGAGATGCCGAATTACAGACGGTACGTGGACGGCGGAGCACGGACGGAGAGCATGCTTTCGGTATATCCATCCGTTACGTATGCGGCGCATACGTCGATGGCGACGGGCTGTACGCCCGGGAAAACGGGAATTTTAGGAAACGCAGAGCGGCTGGAAAGAAATTTTTATGACTGGGTACTGGATCATAAATTTGTAAAAGTGCCGGATATTTTTGATGCTGCGAAGGCAGCAGGATTAACGACGGCCGGCATATTTTGGCCGGTAACGGGCAATCACAAAAATGTGGATTATCTGATCAATGAATGGCCGGGCTGTGCGCCAAATCTTCCGATCGACGAGGCTCTTGCGACGCAGGGTTCATCGGCGGAGATGCAGGAAATAGCCCGAATGTATGCCGGCGAGATGGTACGGACGGGAGTACACCCCGGCTGCGATTATTTTGAGGCGGACTGTGCGGCAGAGATCATACGCCGACATGCGCCGGATCTGACCATGATCCACCCTGCCAATGTGGATGCCGCGCGGCATGGCGGCGGGGTATTCGGGAAAGAAGTGGATCAGGCGGTGCGCGAAACGGATGACATGATCGGAATCGTATGCCGTGCGATGGAAGCGGCAGGTTATGCCGGAAAATTTAATTTTATATTGGTTTCGGATCACGGTCAGCTGGACATGAAGCGTGTCGTGAATGTGAACACGTTGTTTGCAGATCTTGGATGGATCGAGGAAGATGAAGACGGGAATGTGAAAGACTGGAAGGCGTGGGGCATTTCGCAGGGGCTGAGTTCCTATGTGCTCGTGAAAGATCCGACCGATGAAAAATTTCTCAAAGAAGCGGAGCGCAGCTTGCGTGAAATGGCGGAAGACGGGCTTTGCGGATTCGGGGAAATCCTGAACGCACGGCAGGCGAGAGAGCGTTACGGGTTATGGGGCAATTTTTCGTTCGTGATCGAAACGGATGGCTTCACCGGATTCGGGGATGAATATCGGCATCCGAGCATCGCGCGCTGTCGGGACCTGAGCGATTATCGACAGGGCTGGGCGACGCACGGCCACATGCCGGAAAAAGGGCCGCAGCCTGTTTTTTGTGCAAAAGGTCCGTCGTTTAAGGAGAATTTTTGCGGGGAGGCAGGGAAAATTTATGATTTGGCGCCTACTCTGGCAAGAGTGCTCGGCATACCCTTTTATGAATGCGATGGTAAGGTGTTGGAAAATCTGATGAAATAAAGCGGAGAAATGGAGTTTTTCGAAATTGAGACTGGAATTGATTTGTCTGATCCGCATTGTGTATGCGGTGTTATTGGGTTTTGCAATCGGTTTTGAACGTAAATTGCGGTTTAAGGAAGCGGGGATCCGCACGCATACGATCGTTTGTGCGGGAGCTGCACTGATCATGATCGTGTCAAAGTATGCGTTTTCGGATGTAAGCGATTACGATGCGTCGCGCGTGGCGGCGCAGATCGTGTCAGGGATCGGTTTCTTAGGCGCCGGGATGATCATCTACCGCAAACAGGCGGTGCACGGTTTGACGACAGCGGCCGGAGTATGGGCGACGGCGGGTGTCGGAATGGCAGCCGGCGGCGGCATGTATATTGTCGCGGCGGGATCGACGATACTGCTGATAGCAGTGCAGTGCATCCTGCATTTGCGTTGCAGATTATTTACGATGAAAAAATATTTCCGTATCCGTATTGTTTTTGAAAATGTTACAGGAGAGGAAAGTTCCAAGATTCCCGGACTTTTCGGGGTGGATCGTTTTTCGAAACTGAATGTGGAACGAGGAGAAAATCGTATCCTTTGTACAGGTACGATCATGACGGATAAAGATCTTCCGGCCGTTGAGATAGGCAGGATCCTTTCGGAAAACAGTTATATCCGTTCCATTGAACGTTGTGATGATGAATAAATTTGTCAGTTTTTCTGACAATGGCATTCAAAATTCGGAGCCGCAGGATTTTTACATCCTGCGGCTTCGAATTTTGCAGTGAATAAGGGAGTTTTCTATAAAAAGGATATAGGAAGAGACAAGTCCTAAAAGAGGAATTCCAGGGACTTTACAGCAGCGGAAAATTATGGTATAATGAGAAAAAATTACACAAAAGATTAGGTTTATGGATCGACAGGTACGGGAAGAAATTGAATACGCGCTGGAACAGATCCGTGCGGAGCGGGAAGAAGGCGTTGAGATACTGTACCGGACGATGGGAAGGGTCATGCTTTTTGTAGCCAACGGTGTTGTCCATAATCCGCATTCGGCGGAAGACATTGTACAGGAGAGTCTGTTGAAGGTAGTGCTGAACATAAAGTACTATCGGCGGGGGACGAACGGATATGCGTGGATCTGCAGGATCGTGCGAAATACGGCGATCAATTATGCCAAGAGCAGCAGCGGAAAAGTGTGGCGGGAGCTGGGAGAATTTGAAAATGCTTCTTCGTGCAGTTTTGAAAAAAAGACGGAGACGGCCGTGCTTGTGGAGCAGTTGATGCAGGAGCTGAGCGATGAAATGCGGGAAATGATTTATCGGAAATATTTTCTGGATATGACGGTACGGGAGATTGGCAGAGAAATGAACCGATCCAAGTCCTATGTATCCAAAATGATATTGCGTGCAGAAAAGCAGATGAAGAGTCGATTGGAATAAACTGTGGACAAGAATGGCAGTAAAGTTGTTTTAATGGGTAGAGGCGATGGCGATGAAAAAATATAAAGATGAACAACTGGACGCATTGTTCGGAGCATACCTGAAAGAGGGGAGAAGTCCGGACGATCGGGTAACTGAAAGGGCGAAGAGAGCATTGTCGGAAGGAAAATCTGTACAGACAGTATGGGCGGCAGAGTCTGTTTTGGCAGGAGAATGCGGGACAGGGCATGCAAATTTAGCACCGCATATGTCGAAACGCAGGAAGGCGGAGACAGGGATCCTTGCGGCTGTATTGGGCTGTGCTCTTTTGCTGTTGGGATGGGTGTTATGTTTGCAGTTATTTTCTTCGGGGCCGATCGTATTCAATTGGTCGCAGTTGAGTAAGGTTACGGGAACGGTGAATTATGAACAAAAAGATTTTTTGCCGTTTGTTGCGGAAGATTCGGTGAGTCAGTACGATGAATATGAGCTGAACGAAGAATCGCCGTATTATGAAGAATACGAAGGCGATATCGTACTTTATTATGTGCAGTTTGAATCGTACGGAGTCATGGTGGATATATTTATTGAAGTGGCAGGATTCGAACTGGATTCGCTGGACGGATATCTTGAGATCGATGATTGTTACGGAGAGGAAGATCCGTATTTATATATCGCGACGGATGAAGAAGCAGGCCGTACATACGCGTATTTCGGTTATGATATTTACACGTATTACCTGGAGATATATACGACGGAAGAATCTTTGATCTATGACATCATGGAAGAAATTATATATAGTTTTTAAATATCGTGGACAAACCGCCGTCCTTGTGTGTTTAATAGGTAGAAACACACAAGGACGGCGGTTTTTTTATGAACACAGTCATGCTGATCTATTTCGGTGTACTGCTGGTAGCGGTCGCTGTATACTACATAGTGCCGAAGAGAGGCAGATGGATCGTGCTTTTGGCATTCAGTCTTCTGTTTTATCTTCTGATCAGTACATATCTGATCGTATTTCTTTTGGCCACGGCTCTGAGCGTATATTGTGCGGCGCGGTATGTGATGAGGCCCGTGCGGGTAAATGCAGAGGGAAAAGCCGATGAGAATGAAGATCTCACAGAGGATGAAAATGCAGCCAAAAAGCGCAAGCGGAGAAATAAAGGGATCATCGTCCTTACGATTCTGTTTAATCTTGCGTTGATCGGGGTCTTGAAGTATTACAACTTTTTCGGGCAGACATTCAGTTCTTTGCTGGCGCTGACGGGGTTTAAAGTGGAGTTCCCCGTATTGCGGCTCGCCTTGCCGTTGGGTATTTCCTTTTATACGCTTTCTGCGATCGGTTATATGGTGGATATACATCGCGGTAAATATGCGGCGGAAAGAAATTTTGGAAAACTCTGTCTGTTTCTTTGTCTTTTCCCGCAGATCTTGGAAGGGCCGATCTGCAGCTACGATCAGACGGCCGGGGCTTTGCAGGAAGGCCACAGTGCGGATGCCAAGGGTATGTTGTTCGGCGTACAGCGGATCGTCTGGGGATTGTTCAAGAAAATGGTTGTGGCCGACAGGCTGTATCTGCTCGTAAAGACGATCGGGGATACGCCTGGGGCGTATTCGGGGATAGCGAGTATTTTATTTAGGGTATGTTATACGATACAGCTGTACGCGGATTTTTCCGGCTTTATCGATATAGCATTGGGAAGCGGAGAGTTGTTCGGGATCCGTTTGCCTGAAAATTTCCGCCAGCCGTTTTTTGCGAAGAGTGCGCAGGAGTTCTGGCAGCGCTGGCACATAACGTTGGGGACGTGGCTGAAAGAGTATGTGTTTTATTCGGTAGCGCTTTCACCGCGGGTAACGGGGCCGGCTGCAAAGCTGAAAAAGAAAGTCAGGAACCATTTTACGAAGATGCTGCCGACGATCGTGGCGCTGTTTGCCGTTTGGCTGTGCAACGGATTATGGCACGGGCCGGAATGGAAATATATTGTTTACGGAATGTATTATTTCGTGATCATTGTAGCGGGCATGCTGACGGAACCGTTGTTTAAAAAGCTGTATGCAAAACTTCGGATTGACCCGAAAAACTTGGGATTGCGGATATTCCGGCACATACGGACGATCCTGATCATTCTGATCGGTGAAACGATATTCGGGGCAAACAGCCTTGGCGACGGGCTTTACATACTGTCGTCGGTATTCCGTCCGTACGGCGGTTCGATTTTTGGACTGGGGCTTGATTATAAGGAATGGATCATCGCCCTTATCGGGATGTCGGCGATGCTGGCGGTGGGAATCATAAAAGAACGGGGTGTCGACATACGGGGCAAGATCACGGCGGTAGTATTGCCGGTTCGTTGGGCTTCCTACATAGCCGTAGCCGTTTTTTTGGTGTTGTTCGGTGCATACGGTGATATGTATTCGGTAGTTCCGTTTATTTACGGGAATTTCTGAAGAAGGAGAGAAAAGGATGTTGCGGAAAAAGGCGTCGATCGTCAATCATATTTTCAAAGCGGTCATTTTTCTTGTGCTTTTACTGGCGGTATTGCACGGTGTATCCTATCTGGTAATGCCGAAAGCGGAAGTGCGGTTATCGAAAACGCGTTCGCATGAGTCGATGCGCGTATTCGATGAGCCGGACAATTCTCTGGATGTACTGTTTTTCGGGCACAGCGGCGTTTACAGTGCGATATCGCCGATGGAGCTGTACAAGGATTTCGGGTTTACATCGTATGTATGTTCTCAGCCGGCACAGCTGCCTTGGGAATCCGCGCAATGGCTGCGCGCATTGCTGAAAGTGCAGTCGCCGAAGCTTGTCGTGTTTGAAGTGGATCATCTTTTTTATGATAAAGGCACAACGGTGCTCGGCAATTCATTCAAACATCTGGTGGACGGAGCATTTCCCGTTCTCAAAAATCATACGGGTTGGAAGGACTGGTTTACGCGCAGGCCGAAGCATGAGCGCAGTGCCAATAAGGGTTTTTATTACAATACGTCCGTGCAGCCGTATACGGGGAAAAAGAAATTTACGGAAACGGATAAAGTGTATAAGATCGGAAAGAAGCATATGGATGCATTGGAGCAGGTATATACATTGTGCAAGGAAAACGGGATCGAGCTGATGCTTTTAGAAGTACCGTCTGCCGTCGTGTGGGATTATACTCGTTTCAATGCGGTCAAATATTACGCGCAAAAGCGCGGGCTTGACTTTATCGATCTGAATCAGCATTTTGAGGAACTGAAATTCAGCTGGAAGACGGATACGCGGGATAAAGGAGATCATTTGAATTATTCCGGGGCTTTAAAGGTTTGCGGATATATCGGCAGACATATGAAAGAAAAATACAATCTGGCAGACCGCAGGGACGATCCGAAATACGCGACATGGAAAGAAGATTTGCAGCGTTATGAAAAATTGGTGAAAGGAGAGAAAAGGTGAGCCGAATCAAGAACGTTTTAGAATATCTGGAGGAGAGTGCGGAAAAATTTCCGCAAAAGATCGCGTTTGCGGATGAAGAAAAATCAATTACATACGCGCAGCTGCAGAAAAACGCGAAGAGAATGGCGTGCGGAATATTAAAAAAGACTTTGCCGCGCACACCGGTGGCGGTGCTCGGCGAAAAGAGTGTGGAAACGGTTACGGCATTTCTTGCGTGCGTGTATGCGGGATGTTTTTATGTGCCGATGAATCCGCTGCACCCGGGGACACGTCGGGAGGCGATTTGGGAAAAGATGGGGTTCCCGCTGATTTTGGCTGAAGAAAAGTGCGGGGCTCTGATACCGTCCGGGGCGAAAGAGGCGCAGGTTGCTATGATCGAAAAATTGACAGACGCTACCGAAAAAACGGACGAAATTCTCTTGAAGTCTGTGCGGAGCAGGCATGCGGACACGGACCCGCTGTATGTAATGTTTACATCGGGGTCAACGGGCACTCCGAAAGGGATTGCCGTATCGCATCGTTCGGTCATAGATTTTATGGAAGAATTCACAAATCTGTTCGGGATCGGATCGGAAGAGGTGATCGGGAATCAGGCGCCGTTTGATTTTGATGTATCGGTCAAAGATATTTATTCGACGCTCAAAGCGGGAGCAACCATGCAGATCATACCCAAGAAACTGTTCTCGTTCCCGTCGATGCTGATCGATTATCTGATCGGACGTGAAGTAACGGTGCTGATCTGGGCAGTATCGGCGCTCTGTATTCTTTCGACGCTGAACGCGTTCGATTATAAAGTGCCCGAGCGGATCCGCAAAGTTTTATTCAGCGGAGAAGCGATGCCTGTCAAACAGTTGAATGTCTGGAAAAGGCATTTGCCCGAAGCGATGTTTGTCAATCTGTACGGACCGACTGAGATCACATGCAATTGCACATATTATATTCTTGAAAAGGGATTGTACGAGAAAGAGGTTTTGCCGATCGGGAATGCCTTTCCGAACGAACGCGTATTTTTGTTGAGTGAAAGCCAAAATCTGATCACGTTACCGCAGGAAACAGGTGAAATCTGTGTTTCGGGAACGGCGCTGTCGTTGGGATATTACAATGACGCCGAGGCAACGGCAAAGGCATTCGTACAAAATCCGCTGAACAAGAGTTATTTGGAACCTGCTTACCGTACGGGAGATCTCGCGTATTATGACCAAGAAGGCAGGCTTTGTTTTGTGGGGAGAAAAGATTTTCAGATCAAACATCAGGGGCACAGAATCGAACTTTCTGAGATCGAAAACGTCATGCTCACAGTGCCGGGACTGAACAGGGCGGTCTGTATATATAACCGCCTGACGGAAAAGATTTACGGGTTTTACCAGGGAGAGGCGTTGTCTTCGGATATCCGTGTGCTGCTTCGCGGCAAGCTGCCTTCCTATATGGTGCCGCACAAATGTGTGCAAGTGGAGAATTTTATTCTAAACGAAAACGGCAAGATCGACAGAAAAAAATTACAGGAGAAATATTTTTGATGCGGGAATATGAGAGGAGCGGGATTGTAACGCCCGCGTATGTGTTTGATGCGGAAGGAGTGCGAAGCCGTGTTGAAAAAATACGGAGTGCACTGGGCGAAAAGCGGAAGATATGTTTTGCGGTGAAGGCAAATCCGTTTTTTGTGGAGGAACTTATGGGAACGGCAGATTTTTTTGAAGTCTGCTCGCCGGGAGAATATGATATCTGCCGTCTGGCAGGGATCCCTGCGGAAAAGATCGTGCTTTCGGGGGTATACAAAGCGGAAACGGATGTCCGCCGCGTGATCGAGGAATGCGGAAGCCGTGCGGTGTACACGGCGGAATCAATTTCGCAGGCAAAACTGCTTTGCCGCTTGGCGCGGGAAAAGCATGCGAGGCTTCCGGTGCTTTTGCGCCTGTCCAGCGGGAACCAATTCGGAATGGACGATAAGACTGTGCTGGAGATTTTGAAAAAAGGTAAAAGTCTTGATATTGCTATCATCGGGGTGCAGTTTTATTCCGGAACGCAGAAGAGGCTGGAGGCGGTGATCAAGGAAATCGAGAAGCTGAAGACGTTTGCGGAAGAAGCGGAACTTGCGGGCATGCCTTTCAAAAGAATTGAATACGGGCCGGGGTTTCGTGTGAATTATTTTGACGGAGAGGAGGCGGCGGAAGAGGACAGCCGCCTGCGCGCGTTCGCAAAGATGTTGGATATATTCCCCGAGCAGTGCGAAATTGTATTGGAAATGGGGCGGTTCATAGCGGCGGAGTGCGGCGAATACTGTACGCGCATTGTGGATACCAAGCAGACGCGGGGTAATCATTTCTGCATCGTGGACGGCGGGATTCATCATCTGAATTATTATGGGCAGATGATGGGTATGAAACACCCGTTTTTGCGGCATTTGGCGCAGTCATCGGAACAGTCGGGAATAAGCGATCATGGAGCGACGAAAAACGATGAAAGGGCGGAAGAGGCGCCTTGGATGGTTTGCGGATCTTTGTGTACTTCGGCGGATGTGTTGGTAAAAAATCTGCCGTTGCAAAATGTCGGGACGGGTGATATGCTGGTATTTGAAAAAGCCGGAGCTTATTCCGTAACCGAGGGGATCGGCTTGTTTTTGAGCCGAAAACTCCCGCGTGTTTACAAAGTGGCGGATGACGGATCTCTGGTTTTGCTCAGGGATTTTTTGGAAACAAGTAAAATAAACAGAAAAGGAGTGAACGTATAATGGAAAAACTGTTGAAATTGTTGAAGGATATCAGACCGGATGTGGATTTTGAAACGGAAAAAAGTCTGGTAGGCGCGGGCGTTTTGGATTCATTGGATATTATGGAGATCGTTGCCGAAATCAGCGATTCGTTTGATATCGAACTTTCTCCCGCCGATATAATTCCCGTTAATTTTGATTCAGCGGAAGCGATGTGGGCGTTGATTCAAAAAAAGATCTGACGGACTAAAAAAGAAGGCGCGCGGAGCAAACATT
>CASEWU010000010.1 GCA_949291725.1 uncultured Bacillota bacterium | reverse complement strand
TGAAAAAAGCAGGAATGGAAATGTGAGGCGCTATGAAATCTTATAAAGAGAAGTTTCAAGAGAAGATCGACAGAGAAATCTCGGCGTTTCGGGAAAGAACTTTGGCGCAGCCGGCACAGGAAATTTACGACGACGCATACAAAATTCATTTTTATGAGTTTATGTACGACTACCTCGGCGCGGAAGAGTTTACCGCAAAGGAATACAAGATGTTCCTGCAATCGGACGGCTCGGTGCTTGAAAATCTGCGGAATATTGCGCTGGACTTTGACGAATTCAATGTCGGGAACCCGACGGACGCATCGTGTTTGGTTGACGCCTATTTTCAGGACTGCGCGAAGGCCGCCCATAACTGTATGTGAGGTGCGTATGAATGACGACGAACTTATAGATTCGGTATGGGATAACATAAACGACGAAATCAGCGCCTTTCGGAATGAAATACGCGGCTGGTCGCCCGAAGAAAAAGAGAACAACACAGACAAAATTCGTTTCTATGAGGGCATGGTCAAATATTTGGCTCGCGCAAATATCTTTACGGACGAATACAAGGCTTTATATCGGCACGGGAAGTCTGTCTTGAAAGATTTATGGGCTTTCTCCCGTAAAAACGATTACGTCGGTTGTGACGAAGAATTCGTATATGAGGAATTCTTTTTATCGGGTGAAGCAACAGCCACACAGGGAGAATTATGCTGAAAATCAATCAAATTTACAATATGGACTGCCTGCTCGGTATCCAAAAAATGCTCGAACACGGTATTCAGGCCGACCTAATCGTGACCGATCCGCCGTACTTCATTAAATCGACGAAAGCGGGCGGGCATAGCGAACTTGCCCGAAGTATCCAGCCCATGAACGACCAGCTTGCGCAAAACAAACTGACCGCGGGGATCGACGACGTGTATCTCAAAGCCATGTGGGACGTTATGAAAGTGCCGAACATTTACATTTGGTGCAACGGCGCGCAGATCCCGCAGTACATAGATTTTTTCGTTAAGCAGCGCAAGTGCAAAATGGATATGATCATCTGGCGCAAGACGAACGCAACCCCGCTTTTCTGCAACAAGTATCTCTCCGACAAAGAATACTGTCTGTACTTCCGCCGCGGCGCTTACTGCCAGCCCCTCTCTTACGATAAGGCAAAGACCGTGTACGACCTGCCTATCAATATCAAAGATAAGCGCGCATACGCCCATCCCACAGTCAAACCGCTGCCTATCATTCGGAATCTCGTGGAGAACAGTTCGCGCGAAGGCGGACTTGTCCTCGATCCGTTCATGGGCAGCGGCACGACGGCTGTCGCCTGCAAGGAACTGAACCGAAACTTCATAGGGTTTGAGATCAACCCCGATTACCATGCGGCGAGCTTACAACGGCTCGCCGCAGCGTAATGCGAAAGAAAAAGCTCGTCCTGATTCTGCTCGTATTGAGCATACTCTTTCTGCTCATAGGCTGCGTTGCGTGGGGAAACACCAACGCAAACCTCGACAAGCTGAACTCTCTGCGATTTACCGACTGTGCCGAGGGCGACAAACTCTCGTACAGAACGGAGAGCAGCATTGAAATCAATCTGTACTTCGGGGAAAATTCCGTCAAAGCGGAGAATTCGTACTTGCTTTCCGACCGCAAAGACAGATTGGAAGTGGCTGCATATATCCTTTTTGCGGCAAAGCAAAAGGATATTGCGATTACGCAAGAACTATCCGACATCATGGGCGAGCTTACCTTTCACAACCTCTGTTACAAACTGCGTATAGAGCCCGAAAAAACTCGTTCCGCAGACTTGGACTACTGCGGCGATACTCGGTTCGCCGTGTGGTTTCCGAGCAAAATTTTAGCCGTTTTGGGCTTTTAGGAGATAGCCATGAACTACAACAATTTGCCCGAAGAAATGCGCGCCATGCCGAATTGGTCGTGTTACAAGACCTATACAAACAAAGAAGGCAAACGCAAAAAAGTTATTATCAGCCCGAAGGACGGCAAGTTTGCAAAGAGCAATATGCCCGAAACGTGGGCGGACTTTGAAACGGCAAAACGCTATTGCCTGCGCTACCGCTATGCGGGGCTCGCCTTTGCGCTTACGGGCGGGATAACCTTTATCGACATAGACCACGCTGTGGACAAGAGCACGGGCAAAATTCTCTCTCCCGACGCCGAAAAACTGCTTGCCCTGTTTCCCGATACCTTTTCCGA
>CASEWU010000009.1 GCA_949291725.1 uncultured Bacillota bacterium | reverse complement strand
GAAGCGCACCGTGTCCGAATAGTAGATGAGTTCGCCCACGACGCCCGACTGACAGCCATAGTGCAGTACATCCGTGAAGATATACTTCTTGTCGCTGTAATCGCCCCAGCGGTCAATGACGTAGTTGCAGACTCGTTTTGTGAGCGGGCTGTCCGACTTGCGTTTGAGTTCCTTGATGTTGGAAAGAGTAAGTTTCATCATGCAGCCTCCTCGAACTCGTCCAGATACACGCGCTCGAACATGACGCCGTACTCGAAGTAAAGCCTGCCGTTTTTATCCGTCATGAGGTCATACGTTACGACGCTGATTTTACCTCTGTTAGACACGGCGACCTGTACTTCATTGCGGTCAAGGTCGATGCCGACGATGTTGAAGGTGATGAACGCTTCGCCATCGTACAGTTCAAATTCAGAGAGATAATACGCTCTGAACTCGGTGAAATTGGAAACTTTGGTTTTCATAGAGTTTTACCTCCGAATTTTATTTTTGCCTTTCGGCAGGGGCGACAGGAGCATTGGGCGAGATAAATTCTTATTCACTTGAAATAGGCACATCGGAAGTCAACGAAACAGGACAAAATTATTGCGTATGAATAACAGAAAAAACTGCCATAAACGCAAAAAAGCCGAGCAGGTCAAATTGACCTACCCGGCTTTCAGATGCTTGGATGATTGAGCTTTTCAGCGATAATTTTTCCCGTTGACTTCCGCGAGAACTGTGCTACGATAGCCACAACGAAGAGGCAAAAAATTCGGAGAGTTATTCCTTTGGCGGCAATAAAAAAACTACCCGAACCCACTGTTCTGTGATAGTGGTGTTCGGATAGTTCCCGTTTGGTGGAGCTAAGGGGAGTCGAACCCCTGACCTTTTGAATGCCATTCAAACGCGCTACCAACTGCGCTATAACCCCGTTCGTTTTAAGTATTATCTATTTTACAGAAATCCCGTTTGTTTGTCAAGCAAAATTGCTCCGTTTCTGAAAATTTATAATGCCATTATTACAATCTTTTCCGCAAAACGCCGAGAATATACTTGACTTTGCGACACGTGTGTCGTATAATATAACCGACACTTGTGTCGCAAATTGAATAAAGGACATCATCCATGAGCAAAAAAGGCGATCTGACAAAACAGCGCATCAAAGAACAGGCGATTAAAATCTTTGCGCAAAGAGGTTTCAAAGACGTCACCATGAAAGACATCTGCGGAGGGACGGGATTGAGCCGCGGAGGTTTATATCTGCATTACAGCAGCACACGGCAAATTTTTGCCGAAATCATCGACGATCTGATGAACGCACAAAGCGACGAATTTTCCGAAAAAATCGAACAAGGATTATCCGCAAAGGAAATTTTGCTGCAAGCGCTGGAACGATATCAAAAAGAAATGACGGACACGCAGAGTTCGTTGAGCGTCGCCATATACGAATTTTTCAGCGCCGATGTTTCCGGTCCGGGAAACGCCTTATACCGGCAATATCAGAAATCGCACTCGATGTGGAAACGACTGCTGGAATACGGAATAAGCCGCCGCGAATTTAACGCCGTCGATGCCGACGCGGTCTTTGACCTGATCGTATTTTCTTATCAGGGGGTCAGGATGTACAGCACGCTTATGCCTGTCGACGGGCAGACGTCCCGCCGCATTATTTCTTTGATTAAAACCATTTTATTGCCCGATGAGGAGGTATAAATCCATGCCGATGTTTTTCAGCGACTTTGACAGCGCGAAAAAGGCTTTCGTCAATCCGGACGACGCCGTCGGGCGGATTGACGATTTTCCCGCGATTGCCGTATCGACTTTTTCGGTCGATATTATCGAAGATTATGTCAAAGCGTGCAATCCGCCGGAAATCGCGCGTCTTTATACCGCAAACGGCTCTTTACCCGTCTATCGCGCGGAATACAAGGGAAACGAAATCGCTTTGTTTGTATCTCGGGTAGGCGCGCCGGCATGCGTTGCGGGTCTGGAAGAGATCATGGCAATGGGCGCGCGGAAAATCGTATTGTTCGGCTGCTGTGGCGTTCTGAACGAAAGCGCGACAAAAGGAAAAATTATTTTGCCCGCTTCCGCAATCAGAGACGAAGG
>CASEWU010000008.1 GCA_949291725.1 uncultured Bacillota bacterium | reverse complement strand
CTTTAACATCCGCATTCTTATCCTGCGCAAGGATAAAATCTGCAAGAGGCTGTAACCCGCGCTCGATAGCTACACTTGCGCGCGTCTTCTTTTTCTGCTTATACGGACGATATATATCTTCTACTTCCGTCAAAGTCGTTGCCGCATCCAAAGCAAGCCTGATCTCGTCCGTCATCTTCCCCTGATCGGTAATCGACTTTTCAACTTCTTCTTTTCTCTTTTCAAGATTGCGCAAATACAACAGCCGATCGTTGAATTCACGCAAAACCTGATCGTCGCAACTGCCCGTCATCTCCTTGCGATAACGCGCAATGAACGGGATCGTATTCCCCTCATCGATCAGATTAATAATGTTTTGAGCCCTGTCCTCTCGGATGGAGGGAAATTCCTCCGTCAACTTTTTTAAAATGTCCATAAAAACTCCGTCATTTACATTCGCAACCCGATACATTCGGATGCATTGTGAATATTGTACCACATTTTTTTTACTTTTTCATTAGTTTTTCAAAGATTTTAAATAATTTTTTTGATCAGCGTCCAGCCGATAACTTTCACAGGCTTTTTGTATCGCTTTCCTCTTTGCGTTTTCTGAAAGCTTCCCCGTTTGCAGATATTCAGTCCCCCGCGCATAAAATTTTACCAGCACCTCCGCCAAAAGCCACGCTGCGCCCATCATCGTATAGTAATAATCGGTTTTAGCCACATCCAGCAATGAAAAAATTTCGTCCAGATAATTTTCATCCATATATAGCCCCAACAACAACACATACGCAAATCTTTGCGAAAATTCACTTCCCTGCAAAACAAATTTATGTATCTCTTCCAAGTATTCATCCCTGAACTTTTTAATCGGTTTCAACGTAGAACAAAACACATCGCATACCGCCCATCCGTCAACGACAGGAAGGCACTCCCTGATCAATTTCACGCGTTCCTGATACGGTACCTTGGCATACCCCACACAAATACACTTCAAAACACGAATTTCAAAATAATCATTCGGAAAAGAAAATAATTTTTCAAAAGAAAAATCATCAGAACATACAAGCTCCTTAGCCAGTTTTCGAAGCAACGGAATTCTGACGCCGATACTCGTATCCTTTTCAACATTTACGATCTTTTCATTAAAAACACGAAATTTTTCATCCCGTTGCACGATCAATTTACTTAAAATTGTATCATAATCCATTCCGACCACCTCAAAAGTTTGTATATTGTTTTATGCAGAATCGTATTAATTTAACCCGCCGGGTTTGCGACAAAACTCCCAAAAAAGATTATTTTTTAAAAACACTGTCCAGTGCAGCATACCATACAGAGGCATCGTAACGCACATTTGCCGGACTTGTTGACGGCATCAGAAAATACGGAACATCGCAATCATGATATGCCTTGCTGAATATTTTATAAGCAGTCGTGCCGTTCAGAAGAATTGACGAAATTTTACTTTCCTTTAACAATGCAGGAACATCCGCCAATTCATAATCGCGGATCGAGGCATCCGATGAACCTTTGATCTCACAGGATGTTACAATATCCCATAAAGCGATTTTTTTCCGGGAAAGAAATTTTTTCTTTTGCGAAACTTCATCCTGTTCTTTCTCACCGAAATAACCATATAACATTTTCCAAAAACGATTCTGTTTGTTTCCGTAGTAAAATTGAATACGTCGGCTCTTTACAGACGGAAAACTTCCTAAAATCAGAACTTTACTTTCTGTATCAAAAAACGGTTCAAAACCGCTAACTTTGTCAGACATAGTACTATGAAGCTCCTAAAAATCCAATTTTTATTAAAGAAAAGCGCCGTATTAAATCAACAGCGCCCCTTTTCTTTATTTTATTTTCAAAGGATTTTTCAATTTGCCGACCGCAGCAGCAGCCATTTTCGACATATCAAAATTCAAAGAAAGAGCATTTACGCAATCCTCCATCGTCATTGAATCGATATCCTTGACCCTTTGATCGAGATCCAAAATTTTATCATTGAACAAAAGATATTTCCCATAAGCAATCATCTGCGATGCCGTGTTTTCCTGCGACAATATCACCGACGATTTTAATTGTTCCTTCCCTCGCAAAAATTCATCCTTTGTAAATTTATTTTTGCAAAATTCTCCGATCGTATACATGATCGCATCCTGCGCTTTCCCCACGCTGGAAGGATTAACCCCCGCATACACAGTCAGGATCCCACCTTCTGTGAATGAGGAAATATAAGAATAGACGGCATACGCCAACCCCATTTGTTCACGCACTTTCTGGAACAATCTGGAGCTCATTCCTCCCCCCAAAATCGTGTTTACAACCAGCGCGGCGTCCATCAGTTTATCTTCCCGCGCCAAGGACGGCCAGGCAAATGCAATATGCACTTGCTCAATATCTTTATTCTTAAATAAGCTGTCTCCCTTTTGCTCCAGGATCTTTTTCCGATTGCCGAACGCTCGTTTTTTTAAATGCTTCTCAAAGTGCTCCGCAACCAATTCTTCCGCATATTTGATATCAATTTTACCGGCAAACGAAATAACAAGATTTTCCGGATTATACCTTTCGTCTATATAATCAAATAAATTTTTTCTGGTAAAACACTTTACATTATTCGCCGGTCCCAATATAGTCCTGCCATAGCCGCTGTTACCAAAATAGGCTTCCGAAAGAATATCCAGGCAAAGGTCGTCCGGAGTATCTTCCGTCATCGATATCTCTTCGCAAACGACGCCCTTTTCCCTGTCCATCTCCTCCTCCGGGAAAGTGGAATTCAGAACAAAATCAGACAAAATCTCGAACGCTTCGCCCGCATGATCGGAAGTCGATTTTGCATAATAACACGTTATATCTTTCGAAGTGAAAGCGTTTACCTGCGCACCGATCCGATCCATCGCATCCGAAATTTCAAAGGCATTCCTCTTTTCCGTTCCCTTGAACATCATATGCTCGATAAAATGCGATATGCCGTTTTCTTCCTCCGTTTCATAACATGAACCGGTTCCCACAAGTACTCCCATGCTGACCGATAAAAGCCCGTCGATCTGCTTTACCACCAAACGAAGCCCGCTCGGAAATTTCTTTGTATACGTCATAAATCCTCCGTATGTAATACCCTGAAACACTTATTCCTGCCGATTTTTACAAACCAAAATCATGAACATGAATATCATACCATGATTTCCGCGTTTTCGCAAGCACATTCCGAAAAATTGCCCAATTTATTCTCTCCGTCTTATACTTTTTCCACCCCGGATATATTGACGGATACAGGCACTTGCTCCAAGCCCTGATCCCGATAATACGCCAGAATGGACGGCAACGCAGCGGCTGTTTCTTTTGTAGGATGTGCCAGCACGAGATCCCCCCCGCAGGCCCCATTTGTCGCCCGCCTGTAAATCACCGTCTGATCATGATCGCGCCAGTCTATTGTATCTTTTGACCACATGATCACTTTATAACCTAAATTTTCTGCCGCCTCTACCGTTTGCTCCGCATAAGCCCCCGAAGGCGGTGCAAATAAATTCATTTTTACACCCGTCAACTGTTCTACCAATTCTCCGCATATACCTATTTCTTCTTTATTCTTTTCAAATGATAAGACATCTTGATTTTTATGAAAATATCCGTGATTCCCTAATTCATTGCCGCGGTCTCTGATCTGAGTCAAAACTTCCGCATGATCGTCCGCCCAACTTCCCCCGACAAAAAATGTGGCATGAACGTTATACTCATCTAAAGTATCCAAAATTTCGGATATATATTCTGTCCCGCCGTATACATTGAACATGATCGAAATATATTTGCTGTCTTTGTTTCCGCTATAATACACCCGATCACTCAGCTTTCCCGCTGTTGTCGCACCAAAAGGGAAAAAGCATACTGTTCCCACCGCAACCAAAACGATTGCCAGGAATATGTTTGTGAAAAGCGCTATTTTTACATTTCTCTTCAATTTATTTTACCTCTTTTTTAAAAAATTTTACTGCATATTAAAACTTTTCTCTGTATTTTATTCTTACAAATTCATTTATATTCTCAGGTTTGTCCTCGCAGACATTCTCCATATTATTATTTTCAAGCCTCTTGATCAAAAATTAGACAAGCTATTTTTCTTACCATCGGCCGAATTTTCAAAAATTCATCATTGACTGATTTATTCTTTCCGACACACAGACAAATTTTGCTATTATGCCATCATTCATCCGAAGCACAAAACATTTAAATATTAAAAATTCAAAACAGCCTGTTGAACCTGAGAGCTTGTACATACCCTTAAAACGATAATTCCCCAAACAATCTGTCGAGGTGTCTCTCTTTAATATAGTGTCATCAGCACATACCTTTAAAACAGATTCCAATCGTATATAGAACTAAGCTTTTTTACAATGAATAAATCCGGACTGCAATCCATGCAGTCCGGATTCAAATCATTTCATTCCGAATAAATAACCACTCAGCTTTAAAAGATCATTTGTATTTTTAAGTCATCATTCTTGCTCTTTGCATATACAGCAAAACTTTCGTAAGCGACACAATTATTTTAACTTGACGATCGTAACTCCCGCCTCACCTTCTCCGTATACACCGCTTCGGAATTCCGCAACGTTTTTCATTCCGCGCAAATGATTCCGTATACCTTCTTTTAATTTACCAGTTCCGATCCCGTGAATGATTTTTACCTCATCCAATTCCCCGAGAACAGCTTGATCAATAAACGCATCAACCTCCTGAATCGCTTCGGACACAGTCATTCCGAGTAAATTAATTTCTGTTTTTACTTCCCTCACCGGTTCAATTTTCCGAACAACCTGAATGCGATCCCTTTGACTATTTTTCTGTTTTTTCACAACAGGACTCATTTCATACAAATCAGAAGCCTTTACATTCAGCCGCATGTTTCCGACCTGAACTTCCGCCTCTTTTTTCTTCTGGTTTAACGACAAGATTTCTCCCGCCGATTGCATCACGCCGACAAATACACGGTCTCCCGCCTTTAGGCGGGCAAAGTCCGCATTTGCAGCGCCCTTGGGGTCCTCCGTTTCTGCCTCCGATAAATATGCTTTATCCGCAAGCCTGTTTTTTAACGTACGCGCGCGAATCAGGTCGGACTCAGTCAAATCCCTTTTATGCGCTATTTCTTCAATTTGCGCCAGCAGTTCTTCCGCCTGTTCCGTACGCTCATTGACGATCCTTCGGCTTTCGACGCGCGCGTTCAGAAAAAGTTTTTCCCGTTCTTTTTTTAATTTATCACGCTCAACATTTACCTCGGCAAGCTTTTCTTTCCATTCCGCTTTTAATGCTTCCGCTTCTTTTTTCGCTTCGTCCGCTTCGATCTTACTTTGCTCCGCAGTCCTTAAAATATTTTCAAACTGCCGCCCGCCCTCCGAAAGATTCGCCACAGCGTTTTCCAAAATCTCCTCAGAAAGTCCCAGCCTGCGCGAAATTGCGATCGCATTGCTGCTTCCGGGTACCCCGAGACTGACTCGATACAACGGCTGAAGCGTGTTCATATCAAATTCCATGCTGGCGTTCTCAATACCTTTCTGTTCATACGCATACTCTTTTAACGCCGTGTAATGCGTCGTAACAATGCCGCTGCAACCTTGTTTCAGCAAATAACCGATCACCGCTTTTGCAATCGCCTGGCCTTCGTCCGGATCCGTTCCTCCGCCAAGTTCATCGATCAAAACAAGGCTCTTTGAATCCGCAGCCTGCGTTATTTCGATAATGTTTTTAATATGAGATGAAAATGTTGAGAGATTTTCTTCAATCGACTGTGCATCGCCTATGTCGCAGAATATTTTTTCGAATACAGAAACTTCACTCCCCTGTGCCGCCGGAATAAATATTCCGCATGCCGCCATCATGCAAAACAGCCCGCACATTTTTAATGTTACCGTTTTACCTCCCGTATTCGGCCCGGAAACAAGCAAAATTTTATAATCCCTGCCTAATGCCACCGATACGGGCACCGCAATCTTCGGATCCAAAAGCGGATGCCTGCCCTTACTGATATCTATTATGCCGCGGTTATTGATCAACGGCCGAATACATTTATTCTTATAAGAAAATTCCGCTTTTGCATACGCCCGATCAATCTCACTCAATCTTTCGATATCCACAGCCAATTGATCAGCCATTGCCCCGACACGATGCGAAAGCTGCGCCAAAATGCGTTCGATCTCTTCTTTTTCCGCCGCGGCAAGTTCTCTCAATTCGTTGTTCATTTCCAGAATCTGCTCCGGCTCAATAAAAAATGTGGCGCCACTGGCAGAACGATCGTGCACAAAACCTCGGATTCGGGTTTTATACTCAGCGCGAACCGGTAAAACATAGCGATTATCGCGCATCGTAACAATTCCTTCCTGCAAAAACTTTGAACCTTCTCCGCTAAGATACTCCGACAGCTTATTCCGAACCTTTTCGTTCAGAGAACGAATGGAACGGCGAATATTATACAGATCATCGCTTGCATAGTCGCTGACCTCGTCTTCCGATAAAATTTTATCCGTAATATCCCGCTCCAGTGATTCATCAAAATAAATACCGTCCGCGAGCTCACACAACAAGGGCGCCTGCGGCAAAGTTTTTATCGAGCGATACGCCACGCGCGCCGAACGTAACAACAAGGACACCCCTAACAACTCTTTGCAGGAAAGCGTAGAACCTTTTGCCGAACGTTCAAGCTCATCTGAAATCTCGGGGAATTCTTCGATCCTTCCCACCCCCGCATGAAACAACGCATCGTCCGCCTCAGACGTAAGGTCCAAAAGCTTTTTTACCTGCGAAAGTTCCGTGCAAGGCTCTTCCTCAACAAGGCCCCGCTTTGTCTGCGGTAAAACCGCAAATAAAGCGATCGATGCCAATATTTTATTCAATTCAAGTTTTTCGATCGTTTTCTTATCCATTCGCCCACCGTCTTTTATGATAAATCGAAATAATTAAATTCTTTCTTGTAAATGAAATTTCCGTATATATTTTTTATTTTATGCCTCGTTTTGCAGCACCGGAAGTAAATCCTGACATACCTGATTTTACATCAGTGCATAAAAGAAACTTTTCTTTTTCTGAATTGCTTAGTGCCGTGAAATCATACAGAGCCCTTTCCTCCCGCTCATGCGCTAACAAAGCGTAATTGTATATTTCAAAACGGCAACATGAATTTTTATACCTTCTGAGCGGAAACGTCCGACCCTCCTCATCCGTCATTTCATACAAAGTACGCTCATCACAAGTCGAACACCTCTTGCCAAAAACACAATGTCCCAAATCCATCAGCTTGATCCCACCGCCCGACAGACAAAATGCGCCAACCTCCTTAGCAAATGCCGCCTCTTTATCCGATAACTCTTTCGAAAGCACTATTTCCGACACCCCCTCGCTTTTACAAGCAAAAGCGCTCCAACTGTTAAAAAGATTAAAACCTGTCCCAGCAAACAAAGGGATCGAAAATTCTCGGCAAAATTCCAAAGCAAATACACCGTCAGCATAAACACCGTCAAATTCCTTAACGATCTTTAAAACCCTATTTAAATCCATTCCAACACTAAATGCCGGCAAATATAACAGTTTATGCCATGCATAGTACTCTGCAAGTCTCAAAAAATTACTTAATTCATCTTCGTTACTATAGTCATTTGGTTTAAATATTATATAATCCGGCTTGATTTTTTCGTAAACCTCAGATGTAAAATCGTTATCGATAACCGCCAATAATTGCCCCTTCTCCGTCTCTATATTTACAATCGGAGCCGAGATCTTTCGTTCTTCAAGCGTCGGATGCGTAGCGGATAAACACACAAACACCTGTCTGAAAACGTTTCGGCGCAAAGCATTCAGTTGCGATTTCACAATAAAAAGTTCACCTTTAATTTGCGCCGATGCTTTTACTTCAAACGGATATTCATCCGTTTTCATAAAACATTCTGAAAAATCTTTTTCGGTAAAAGGTCTCGATTGGGCTTCCTGCGCTAAAAAATCCGCCTCAAATATTTTTTCACCGAACGCACCGCGAATGTGGATTTCAGGAGCTTTCCCGACACAAAAGAAACCTTCGACGGAAAGGTTTATCTTCTTTCGGCGAGCAGATACGCGGTTCTCCAACCGCTTGTCCAAAGTCAGACAAACCCAATCGCCCGCTTGGAATGCTGTATTTTTGATCAGGCAAAATCCGTCCTTAAGCTGCGGATAAAAACTTCTCCATACGCCTCCGCCTACCTCTTCCTTACCGCGGCGGATGACCTTGAACCCGTCCCCATCCTCGGGCTTATAATTCGACCGAACATATGTGAATGTTGCATTATTTTGAATTACCGAAATTTCCCCTATCTTCTCGCCTGCGTGCCCTTGAATATCGGATGAAATCAAGTTCGGATCCTGACCATACACATATCCGCGCGTGAATCCTCCGCGATTAAAGGATCTCATAAGATCAGAATAATCCGCTTTTTCTTCCCCTGTATTTTTGTCAAGAATATCCCTGTAATATTTTACCGAACTGCCCACATAAGCGGCTGAACGCATCCTTCCTTCAATTTTAAATGAACAGACACCTGCCTGTACCAATTTCAAAACGTCTTTCCCCAGGCATAAATCAGAAAGAGAAAGCCGATAAGAAAACTTTTCAAACCCTGGACGGTCTATTTTATATTTTTTTCGGCAAGGCTGTTTACAATATCCGCGATTACCTGAATTTCCGCCCGCAAAAGACGACATATAACATTGACCGGAAAAACAGGTACACAGCGCTCCTTGCACAAATACTTCCGTTTCCAGTTCCTGCGCGATTTCCCGAATATCCGACAAGGGCGTCTCTCTAGCCAATATAACGCGTGAAAATCCATAGCGCTTTGCTAATTTTGCGCCATACACATTGCATACCCCTGCTTGCGTCGAAAGATGCAAAACAATTTCGGGATACACTTCATGCAGCAATTTTCCTAAGAAAATATCCTGAATGATCAGCGCATCCGCTCCGCTGTTCCACGCCTGCAATGCGCAGCGGAAAAAGTCAGTCAATTCCGCATCCTTGACCAACGTATTCAGCGCCACATACACTTTGCAACCCAATACGTGAGCTCGTGCAGCATATTCTTTCAGGTTGTCCAGAGTAAAATTCGCCGCCGATTTGCGTGCAGAAAAATCTGTAAGCCCTAAATAAATTGCATCCGCTCCCGAATTCAACGCAGCGTCAAACGATACGCCGTCGCCCGCCGGAGCCAATATTTCCGCCATATAACTCTCTTTTTCCTTTCTTTCTTCCTTTTATTGTACCATGTTTTGCTTTTTTTGAAAAGAAAATTGAAGCATTCTCTTGAATTTTCCGCACGGCAGACTTATTTCAACAGCACAGTCCTTTTTAACGATCTTTTACAAACAAATATCTCTTGGCTATAATACATTGATTTAATCCATGAAGACACACATACTTCAATGCAAATTTTTTGCCTGTTCTACGCAGATGTTTAAAATTTTAAAAGGAAGCTCCGAAAGATGTAGCTTTCGGAGCTTCCTTGTTATCAGCGAAGTTCAATGTTTAATTTTTCATGCAGTGCTTTCAAAATACGCTTCACATATCCGTCCGCATCTTCCGGCGAAATCGCTTTATCGCGCGGCGTAAACGTAACGGAGAACGCCATACTTTTTTTGCTTTCGCCGATCTGAGCACCGCGATACACATCAAACAAATGCACATCCGACAAGTATTTGCAGCTTTCCCGAATTACGTTTTCAATCTCTGCGCAAGTCAATGATTCATCTGCAACCAAAGCAAGATCCCTCTTTACTTCCGCGAACTTCGGCAAAGGAACATATTTCTTGCGAGCACTGAGAACACTTTCCAATTTTTCGTAATTAAGCTCTCCCAAATACAGAGACGCCTCTACCGACATGGAGGCCGCAATATCCGGCGCAAGTTCTCCTATATATCCAACCGTCTCGCCGTCAAATACGATATCCGCACATTTTCCCGGATGTAAAAACGGCTTTTCGGAAGCTGCATATGCAAAACGGATCCCGGCTTGCGCAGCCAACGATTCAAAAATTCCTTTTGCCGTGAAGAAATCTTCGTTTTGACCGTAAACACCGATGCACAGCGTTTTACGCTCCTGCGGCATATCCTTTAACGGCAGCTCCTGCGCAAGATAAACACTCGCAAGCTCATATAGCCTAGCACTTTCGTTGCCGTGCCGTACGTTCCTGATTAACGTATTCAACATGGACGGGATCAACGTTGTGCGCATCAGACTCATATCCTCTCCGATCGGATTTTTGATGCGGATCGCCTTCGGAATCTCGTCCTCCATGCGGATCAGCTCATAATCCTTGGGAGATATGAAAGAATACGTTATGATCTCACTGCACCCCTGTGCCGCGAGTAATTTTTTCAATTCTTCTTCCGCCCTTTGCGATGCATTCAATCCCCCGTTCGTTACGGTTGCTTTTTCCAGGAACGTCCCTTCAATATGATCGTATCCGTACATGCGAATGACTTCTTCCGCAAGATCCGGATATCCGTCTACATCTTCACGATAAGCTGGAACGGTTACAATTAAAGAGTCTTTTTTGGATTCGACATTAAAATTCAGACGGCTGAGAATCGAACAAATCTCATCTTTCGGTACCTCAATCCCCAAAAGCCCGTTGATCTGAGAAACAGTCGTTTTGATGACATTCGGTTCTGCCTTGTTCATTCCGATATCGAAGCGATCCTTTGCAATGACGCCGCATCCCAACGTTTCAATCAGATTCAACGCTCTGTTCATCGCGACGCCCGTCGTATAGGCATCCACGCCCTTTTCAAACCGTGCCGATGAATCGCTCTTTTGTCCCAGCTTCCTGGACGTACGGCGTATGTTGGCGCGCTCAAATTTTGCGCTTTCAAACAAAACTTCGCTCGTCTCTTCCGTAATGCCGCTGTTCAGGCCTCCCATGACTCCCGCCAACGCCACAGGCTTCGTTCCGTCCGCGATCACGAGGTTTTCATTCGAAAGTTTAAACTCTTTTTCGTCCAAAGTTGTAATTTTCTCTCCGTCCTGCGCACGGCGAACACAGATCTTGTTCTGGGAAACCTTTGCAAGATCAAACGCATGCATCGGCTGACCAAGTTCCAACAAAATAAAATTCGTTATATCAACGACATTATTGATCGAACGAAGCCCGCACAGCGCCAATCTGCGTCTCATCCACTGCGGTGATTTGCGGATTTTTAATTCACGCACATAATGGGCAATATATCGCGGGCAAAGATCCGGCGCTTCCACAGATACATTCACCCGCTCGCACGTGCTGAAACCTGCCGCGTCATACGAAAGATCCAGCGGTTCCAACGGTTTTTTCAATACCGCAGCCACTTCCCGCGCGATCCCGTACACGCTTTGGCAATCCGGACGGTTCGCCGTAACCGAAATATCAAATATATAATCATCCAGGCCTACGACCTTTTTGATATCCGTACCCAGCGGGATATCCCCCTGCAATAACAGGATACCGTTCACCTCTGCACCTTCGTACCAATCGTCATTGATACCCAGTTCTTCACCGGAACAAAGCATTCCGCACGACTCGACGCCTCGCAATTTTCCCTTTTTGATTTTGACACCGTTGTGCAAAGACGATCCTTCCAGCGCCACAGGAACGACATCTCCGGGCTTTACGTTATCCGCTCCCGTTACGATCTGAATATTAGAGCCGTATTCTCCGCAATTCAGATGACAGATCTTGAG
>CASEWU010000007.1 GCA_949291725.1 uncultured Bacillota bacterium | reverse complement strand
CACACGGAAGATCTGGCAAGGCGCCTTGCGGGATTGGCGGGGAAACATCGTGCGGAGCTGCTCGGCAGACAGACGATCTGTTTTGATACTGCCACCATAGACTATCCCCAATAGATACAGTTTAGGTGGGTACTTTTTAAGAGAGGAGAATTTTGCACCATTACTTGCATTCTTGCGTTTTATAGCCCAAAAAGCCGGTTTTATGGCTGTTTTTGCATTGAATTAGGCAATTTTTCGAAGAGTAAGGGTGCAAAGTTACGAAAGAATCCATGCCGGACTTTTTGCACTCTAACAGTTGTCTATGCTCTTGACCGGTTCGGCAGAAATTCCGTTGAGATCGCCATCAACAAACAGCGGCTGCATAAGAACGGGAAAATACTCATTTCCGCCACGCAGAGGACGTCGCAGAATATAGACGGCTCGCAAAACTTGGACGGCATCATCCTCGAAAACGTCATGATCGGCCTTGCGGAGTACTATTCCGCTGAGCTTTCGCAGAAGATCCGTCGCGGGCAGAACGAGAGCAGAGAGAAAGGCAACTTTGTCGGCGGCGGCATTGCCTACGGATATAAGGTCGTCGATAAAAAGATATTCGTAAACGAAGAAGAGGCAGAAGCCGTGCGATATATCTTTCAACAGTATGCGTCCGGCAAAGTCGCGCGGGAGATCATCGAAACATTGCATCAACGCGGGCTTTCGCACAGAGGGAACAGGAGCCGCAGGTTATCATAGACACGATGATCCGAAAGGTCGTTCTCTTTGACGACAAGATCGAACTTCATTATAATTTCTGCGACAAACCGGAACACGACGAACCCGACGGCACTTCCCCCGAAGACCGCTGGGTTTTTCCTATCTCTTTCCAATCGACTTTGTCATCTTCCGTTCCACCATCGGACGGAAATACGCACCTGTGAACGGTGCGTATTTTGAAATTTCAGGAAAATGTTGCATTGTGCCCGGATTTTTTCGGAAAGGGTATTTATTCGGAACGGAGAGACTGAATATCGATGAAGGTAATCGGGATTAACGGCAGCGGCAGAAAGGACGGCAATACGGCTGTTTTGATACGTACCGTCTTTGAAGAATTACATAAGCAGAATATTGAAACGGAACTGATACAGTTGCGCGATGTCGCCGTCGAGCCGTGCAGGCTGTGCGACGGCGGCCAGTGCCTCGCCTGTATGAAAGAAGGCGCCTGCGTTTTTAAGAATGACGATTTTCATATTCTTTACGATAAGATAACGGAAGCGGACGGCCTGATTTTGGGCTCTCCCGTCTACGGCGCGGATATAACGGTAAGGATGAAAACGTTCCTCGATCGGCTCGGTATCGCAAGCATGGCAAATGAAAAGGTACTGCGGCGCAAGCCCGCCGCCGGCGTCGCCGCCGTTCGCCGGGGCGGCGGCATATCGACGATCGACAGCTTGAACCATTTCATGCTTTTTAAGGAAATGATAGTCGTCGGCTCCACGTATTGGAATATGATTTACGGAAAAGATGTCGGAGACGTTTTGAAGGACGAAGAGGGCATGGCCAACATGCGCAATATAGGCGAAAATATGGCGTGGCTCTTAAAAAAACTGCACGCCTGAGTAAAAATTTCGCTCCGCGCT
>CASEWU010000006.1 GCA_949291725.1 uncultured Bacillota bacterium | reverse complement strand
CCCACACATCACACTAAGCGCCCTTCTGCCAACTTTAATAATGATAAAATTAATAATAAAGGTAATTGTAAAAGCCGCAGTAAACCGCGGCTTTTATGCTCTTTGCTAAAATATTGACTGCCTTTACAAAACACCCCGATACATAAACATGCAGCTATACTTTGTTCCTCCTTTATTGAACGTTCCGATATAAAAACGTATAACTATGCTTTGACTGCCTTTATTGATCGTCCCGCCACAAAAACATATAACTATACTTTGCCCCCAGAATTTTTCGAGGCAGCAGTCTGTTATACATTTTTTAAAGTATAACCTTTACAATACCCGAAAAAATCAGATATGAAAAACCAAGCCGTCATGTGCACTCAGAAAGCCGTATTCTTTTGCTTTCTGATCCATACGTTCGCGAAACGGAGCCGAATTGTGCGAAAAATGTGTAACACAATACTTTGTATCTGTCTTTGCCACACCATATTCTATCAACTTATCCCGCACTTTGCAATTTTCGGCGAATCCCATGTGTCTGAAAGAGTGAGGTCCCGATGTATCCGCAAATGTACAATCCAAGCTGACAAAATCCGCACAGACGCCTTGCTCTGCCAAAAATTTATAGCAGTCTTCTTGCAACGCCCCCGTATCGTTCAAATATAAAACAGTCTTGTCTTTGCGGATCGCGTATAGCAATGCTTTTTCTGTCGTCATGTGAACAGCCGGCAAAGAAAAAATCTCATAACCGTCCGCTGTAAACGTTTGAAAAGGCAACACTTCATGCAACCCTATCTTCTCCCGAACGGAGTCCCGCATTTCCCTCCGCGTGCCTTCTCGGTACACATCCAAAACTTCACTGTCCGCATAAATTTCCAGACGATCGCTCACGATACCGCTCGCAAATTTATAACCCCGATTGACCAACTCCTGCGCATAAAAATGGTCGCCGTGTGAATGTGTTACCAATAAACCGCGCACGGCCGAAAGATCAATTCCGTAGCGCATCATGTGCACACTGCTCTCACAAGGGAAATCGATCAAAAGCACGTCATCGATGATAGCCTGTGAACGCGTACGCCATTCCAACGAAAGATTTTTTCGTGCCGCCATGCAGCTTTCACAATTACAGAATGTTGCGGGAAAGCCTTCCGCTGCCGCCGTGCCCAAATATTGAAATTTCATAGGAACCTCAGCACTCGTATAAAATCGTAACCGGGCCGTCATTGAACTGCTCGATTTTCATATCTGCCCCAAAAACACCCGTTTGTACCGCCAGCCCTTCCGCACGCAAAAGCTGAGCAACCCTTTCGTACATTGGTTTTGCGTGCTCCGGACGTGCCGCGCCAATAAAGCTCGGGCGATTGCCATGCGTACAGTCGCCGTAGAGCGTAAACTGAGAAATCAAAAGCACTTCTCCGCCCGCATCGCGGATCGATAAGTTCATTTTTCCCTGCGCGTCTTCAAATATGCGCAACGCTGCAATTTTTTTAGCCATCGCCGCCGCATCAGATTCTGTATCGGAGGGCGCAATCCCTAAATATACAGCCAATCCGGAAGGGATATGCGCTATAAGTTTTCCGTCTACCTTTAATGTTGTTTCCCGCACTCTCTGTATTACCGCTCGCATCGTCCGCTCCTGAAAACCAACGAGCCGCATATAAATGCGGCTCGTATCTTATTTCTTACAAATTATTTAACACGCTCCATGTATTCGCCCGTACGCGTATCGACACGGATCGTTTCGCCTTCTTCCACAAACATAGGAACCTGGATTTCAGCCCCGGTTTCCAAAACCGCTTTCTTCGTCGCGTTCGTAGCCGTATTGCCGCGCACGCCCGGTTCCGCAGAAACAATCTTCAATTCCACAAAATTCTCGCACTCTACCGAGAATGCGGAGCCTTTATAAAAACGTACCGTTACAGGATCGTTCTCTTTGATAAAGCGCAGTGCATCTTCAACCTGTTCATGATTGAGCGGCGTCAGATTGAACTCTTCGTCCATGAAATAATACAGATCACCGTCATTGTAGGAATACGTCATCTTTTTCGTCTCGATATGCGCATTTTCCAGCTTTTCGGAAGGGTTGAACGTCTGCTCCAATACAGCCCCCGTTACAACGTTCTTCAGTCTCGTTCTGACAAACGCCGCACCCTTGCCGGGCTTTACGTGCTGGAAATCCACTACGACATACACGTTGCCGTTATACTCAATCGTTACACCCTTTCTGACATCTCCTGCTTGTATCATAATCAATCTCCTTCAATATTTATCACACTCATGCGGAGCCCGCTCCGCCCTATTTATTCCTGCAAGTTCACAAAACCAGCAGTTTTTTATCCGTTTTCATAAAGCTGACAACTTTTCCGTTTTCCAATCTCACACTGTCTTCGATTCTGATTCCGAACTTACCTTCGAAATAGACGCCCGGCTCAATCGAAAATACCATTCCGTCCGTCAGAACAGCTTCTCCGCTCGGACTCAATGCCGGATATTCATGGATATTGATGCCGATTCCGTGCCCCAATGAATGTGTAAAGAATTTATCCAGCTCCTTGCTCTGCAAATAAGTGCGAGCAATCGCATCCGCTTCTTTACCTTTCATGCCTGCACGGATCTGCTCTTTTGCCAGTTCATGCGCTTTTAAAACACTGTTGTAAACATCGGCAAACTCATCATCCGGTTTTCCGCCGAACCAAAATGTCCGCGTCATGTCCGAACAATATCCGCCGACTTTGCAACCGAAATCGATCAGTACAGGAATGCCGCTTTTCAGCTTCGTTTCATCCGAAGCATGGTGCGGAACCGATGAATTTTTCCCGAACGCAACAATCGTCTCAAACGAGCGGTCCCGCGCTCCGCACTTGCGCATCAGGTATTCGAGATAACCCGCCGTTTCGTTTTCCGTCATGCCCTCCTTCAATTCTCCCAAAAGCATTCCGTATGCACGTTCGGCTATCTCGCACGCCTGAGAAATCTTCTCCAGCTCCTCTTCATCCTTGACCGACATCGCTGCCGTAAAAGCGGAAGTACTGTCCGTCAGTTTAAACTTACGGTGCAATTTCTCATATTCCGGCTGTGTCAGCCGCTGCAACGGCACAGCCAGTTTTTTAATTTTTTTACTCTTTATATAATCGAGTACGGTATCCTCGTTTTTGGCTATCATCACGCCGATAAATTCATGCTTCAGCGCTTCTTTCGCGCCTTCCGCATACCGCGGATCTGTAAAAAATATACTTTCCTGCGCGTCTGTATAGACAAACCCGAAGCTGCTTTCAAATCCTGTCAAATACGCCCGTAAATCCGACGCACCTGTCAGCATTCCGTCCGCCTTGATACCGCGAAATATTTTTTTCGTCTTGTCCATAGAAATATTGTACCAAATTTTCTGCTATAAGTCAATTTTTCCCGATATATTTTTAACGAATATTTATCACTCTTCTCTTTAAACGCTCTCATACATGCGCTTCATCGCCAAAGCATCTTCCGCTTGCGTACCAGACGATTCACTGACAATGTACGGCTCCAGCTTCAGTTCTTTGAGAGCGACCGCCAAAGGCATAAATTCCGGCCCGTAAACCGTATCTTCCAGCGTAAGATGCCGCACTTCTCCCTTCTCCGAATATTGAATTTTGGAAAAATGCACATGGAAATGTTTTACCCGCTCGTATCCCAGCTCCGAAATCATATATTCTAAGCGGCTTTTATAATCCTCAACCGTTTTAAGGCTGCCTTGTTCGCGCGCATTCAGATGTCCGAAATCCACCGCCGGCAAATAAACGGGATCGATCCTGCAAAAGCGAACGATCTCTTCCAACGTTCCGATCTGCGCGATTTTACCCATCGTTTCCGGGCAGAAATACAAGTCATTCAGCCCCGCTTCATAGATCCGATCACGCAAAACTTTCAGCCGCTCTTCCGTAAGAGAAACCGCAGCTTCCCGCTCCATTTTCCCTTGCGTAGCACTGTGAAATACACAACGCTTTCCGCCCATCAGCTTTAAAACCCTGCCGCTTTCCAAAACGTAATTGTAGGATTTTTCTGCATTCTCCTCTTCCGGATTTGCAAAATTTATATAGTAAGGCGCATGCACGCTGAGCTCGACCCCCTGCTCTTTGAACGCCTTTCCGATCGAAAGCGCTTTTGCATCCGTCATGCGTACCCCGCGCCCGAATGAGTATTCAAAGCAGTCCAGTCCCATGTCTTTCACAAACTTCGCCGACTCTTCCGTGTGCGAATACCCCTGCGCATAAAATGATTCACTGTTGCCGCTCGGCCCGAATTGTATCATCGTATCTTCTCCAAATCTCTGTTTAATTGGGCGGAAAGTTCTTCCGCACTGTCAAATTTGCGAATTTCCCTTAAGAAAAAATCAAACTCAACTTTAAGCTCTTTGCCGTACAAGTCTCCGCGATATCCGTCGAAATATATTTCCAAGACCACCCGCGCATCATCAAATGTCGGCCGCGCGCCATAGTTCGCAATGCCGCGGTACACCTTGCCGTCCAGCATTGCCCTTACGGCATATACTCCGCGCTTTAACGGATATTTTTCCCTGTTAATATGAAGATTCGCCGTCGGAAACCCAAGCTTCCTACCGACATGCCGCCCTTCCGTCGAAACCTGACCGCATATAAAATATCTTTCGCCCAGCAATGCACAAAGCTTTTCCATCTCGCCTTCGTCCAGATATCGCTTTGCCATTGTGGCCGCCGCTTTCTCGCCGTCAAAACCGATAAGTTCTTCAACAAAAATAGTAATATTGTTTAATTTTGCAAAATCATACAGTTTCTGTACATCGCCCGCCGCATCTTTCCCGAAGGTAAAATCTTTGCCGCAGACAAAAGCGCGGACATTGACATTCTGCAACGTATGATCTAAAAATTCCAGCCAAGAAGTTGCACGAAATTCCTCGTTAAAAGGCGCCGCATAAACAAAATCCAAACCGAGGTCTTCAAAAATACGAATACGCTCATCAAAAAGAAAAATCTGCCCGCCGCGTTTGGAATCATAAAACGTCATGATCCCGACCGTCCAACCGTGTTCCTCTGCCGTTTTTTTCGCTTTTGCGATCAGAGCCCTATGCCCGACATGCACCCCGTCAAAATAACCAAGCAGCAACACGCAGGGTTTATTCCAGTTTCCCGTCCGATAATCCACTATCTGCATATCTGCCTCAAATCAGCTTTACTTTCGCGCGGATCTGACCTT
>CASEWU010000005.1 GCA_949291725.1 uncultured Bacillota bacterium | reverse complement strand
TCGAACGCCCGTTCCTGAATTATCAGAGAATGTTACACATAGACGAGGAGGTAACGGCGGACGAGGAGCGCGGCGGTTGGGTATTTGAGGGCGAACTGTACAACGATCCCGAAGAACTGCAATCGACCCTGCAAGTCAAAAAGCAATGGCTGTTCGACCAAGTGTACGAGGACTTGCACGATATGATAACCGTGCTTTGCCCGATCACGAACAAGAACGAGCCGATCTGGGAGAGCGGCGCGAAGAACTTCATACTCGCCATAGCAATCGCTATGTTGGAGGATAGCGCGAACCCCGCGCTCGGCATGACAAAGGAGAAGTACAACTTCTACAACCTTATGAAGATCGCCACGAACACGGAGGACGACTGCGCGGAACTCATGCGGTATTTTCAGAATCGCGGCCCGCTCTCGAAGGCGTTGTCGCTTTCCAAACAGGTACTCGATTCCGCGGACAAGACGCGCGGCAGCTATCTTTCCACCATGTTCGACAAGCTCAATATCTTTGCCGACCTCTCGCTGTGCTCGCTCACGTCCGCGAACGAGATCACCTTTTCGGATATGGCGGAAAAGCCTATCGCGTTGTTTTTGCAGATACCGGACGAAAAGGAAACGCGGCATACGCTCGCGGCAATGGTACTGTTGCAAGCGTATAAGGAACTCGTCGCCAAAGCGAACACTTACCCAAATCTGTCATTACCACGTTCCGTGTACTTTCTCATGGACGAATTCGGCAATCTCCCGCCCATTCACAAAATGGAACAAATGGTAACGGTCGGGCGTTCGCGCAACCTTTGGCTCTGCCTTGTGATACAGTCTTACGCGCAGCTTGCCAAAGTGTACGACGAGAAAGTGGCGGACATTATCAAGAGCAACTGCAACAAGTTCGTTCCATAGGGATAGTAAATCATTAAAAAAAGGAAAATCAATAGGGGAATGAGAAAAACGACAAAAAAGCCAACGGAAAGGATTGAGATATACAATCCGAACACCGTGCGAGAGACGGACATCGGCAACGACACTGTAGGTGATTTTCTCTCTTGCGTGGACAAAATAAGAAGAAATCGGAGATGGAAATGGGAAATCAGATAACGAAGTTTATGTTCTATGAATTGTATTGGTCGCTTATCAAAAACGAGAGCGATCAGACGGCGGGACGGTTTATTAAACGTATCTGTCAGTATATGTTTACGGGGAACAAACTGCCGACCTTGAAAGACAAGAAAGAAGCGTTCATTTGGAGCAATATCGAGGACTTTTTGATACGTTCAAAGGAAGCGGAAAAGAACGGGAAAAGTCTGAAAACGCTAAATCAACAAATGCGGCATTTTGCCTTTCTTGAAACGTATTACAGGGCGATTGACCTGATGGACGACGAGCAAAGCGGAGCATACACGAAAGCCTTGTGCAAGTATATGTTCGAGGGCATCGAAACGACCGGACTTATACCGCCTGCGGACGCATATTTTGCACTTGCGAAACTCAGATTATCGTTATCAAAAAAGCGAAGTAACGCCGCCAAAACAAGCAGAAAAACGGAAAAGAAATCTTCCCGAAACGACCTTTCGGCAGTTGGGGAGAGCGATATAAAGGAGACGGGAAAAGCGATGGAAGAAGAAAGGATTCAGATGACTTTCGACGGGTTTATGAAATTGCATCCTGCAATAAAAGACGATATTTACCCGAACGGCAGAGGGATATTGAGAAGCGTGAATTGGGCAAGGTTAAACGAACTCATCGAGGCAGACAAATCGCTTGAACAAAGTCATAGTTTATATTGGTTGTTGCAAAGCGAAAAGTGCCGTGCGGCAATCAAAAACGGCTGACAAACTACCTGCAAAAATACAGGGGGGTATTATGGGCTTAACGGTCATAGCGAGGTACGCATTTGGCTTGCCAAATACCGAGCGTCACCGCTCGCCTCGTTAGGGCAACTGCGTTTCCCTAATACCCTTTTTTATGTACGCAAAACGGGAGGAAAAATGAAATGGAAAACAGAACAAGACCGTATGCCTATACGTTCAGGGCATCGGAAAATGAAAGGAAGATAATAGACGAAAAACTCAAAGCGAGCAGTTTAACGATGACCGACTTTATTATAAAGTCCATTACGAATAAGCCGATTATGATTTTTGAAAATTCAGGTGAAATTCTGAACGAATTGAAAAGGCAGGGCAATAACTTAAACCAGCTCGCAAGAGCGAACTACTGTGGTTTGACAACGAAACGAGATATTTTGTCTTGCGTGGACGAATTAAAGAATACGTATAAGGCTATTACGAAAGCCATAGGGGAATCGTAATGCCGCTATTCAAATGTTCGTCGAGCAAAAGTACACCGAGAAAAGCGATAGCCTATATAACAGATCCGAACAAAGCGGAATTGATTTCAGTGCGCAATTTATTCGAGGACGAGGACTATGCTTCTCAATTTGACGAAACGGCAAAACGATTCGGGAAAGGGACGGGATATAACGAAAGAAAATATTACCATATAAAATTGTCTTGTGCAAGGCAAGATAATGTAAGACCGCAGACGGCACAGAAGTATGCGGAGGAAATGGCAGAGTTGTTATTTCGCGATCACGAATGCGTTATCGCAACGCATACAGACACGAAAACGGTACATAGTCACATAATCGTCAATTCCGTAGACACAATTACGGGAAAGAAATTACATATCAATTCGGACGAATACGCAAAGATGAAAGACGAGGCAAATCGAATCGGTAAAAAATACGGTTTCAGCGAATTGAATTGGCGTAAAGGAGCAAAACATAAGCGCACGTCCGAAGAAAAACATATTATGTTGAAAGGCGGGACGAGTTGGAAGGAAGAACTCCGAGAAGTTATTCAGGAAGGCATAATGGTATCGCATAACGAAGAGGAGTTCATATCCTATCTGCAAACGAATTACGGAGTAGAAATAACGAGAAAAGGCAAAGATTTTTCGTATCTGCATCCACAGAAGAAAAAGGCAATCCGAGGACAACGGCTCGGGACGAATTATACAAAAAGCGAGGTGTTAAAGAAAATTGGAAAACAGAATAACAGGCAGGAGACCGCAGCGGATTATAGACGGCGAAGAAGAGATAGTCACGAACAATCCGGAACTTATAAAACTCGATTCGGCGGTGGACGAGTTAAAGGCAGTAACGCAGGGTGGCTTATTTCAGAAGGCATTGGCGCTATCGAACGAGAAATGCAACAACTTAATCAGACAGCAGACTATGCAAATCGAGGACTTGACGCGGCAAGTGAGGAACGTAAAAGAGAACAACAGCGAAAACGTGAGGAACTTGACGGAAAAAGTAGAGAGCGTGACGAGGCGGCTCGAAACGTTAATAAGCCAACAGGCGGCGATGAAAACGGAAACGGTTCAGGAAGTGCAAATAGCTACGGGAAAGGTGATTAAAGCCGGTGTGGAAATGTTTTCTGCCAAAATTGACGAGGAGACGAAAGAGGTGAAAAACAAGCTGAAAGATGCGGAAAAAGAGATAGAACAGGCAAAGTCGGACATTTATTACGAACGTGGATTTCGTAAATTTTTCTTTTGGGCTACGCCGGTTTTACTTGCCGTTCAGACAGCTATTTCGATAATCTTACTGTTAAAGTAAAAATTTAACGCAGAACCACTTGACTTATCTTGAAAAATATAGTATATATACGATAAACAAAAATTGTATGTGTTTGTTTCAAAAGGATAGTCAGGAGGTTCTGCTGCAATAAAAAAGAGAGGGGAACGAGTGGAGCAGAATCAATATACATATACAAGAAAGATAGGAAGAACTACTTTTTCAATTGTCGTAAAAGAAGCGGAAGGGGCAAAGGAAAAGGTGGATACCGGAATTAAAAAATTGCTGCTGAATGATTTATCGGGAGCAGGATAGGAGGCGGAATATGAAAGCAAGGACGGTGGCAGACGCGATTACGGCGCTTTATTGCAGGTTAAGTGTGGACGACGAACTCGACGGAGATAGCAACAGTATCGTTCATCAAAAGGAAATGCTTGGAGAGTATGCACGAAAAAATAATTACAATAACGTTAAATTTTATGTGGACGACGGCTATTCGGGAACGAATTTTAATCGTCCTGCGTTTAAGGAATTGATAAGGGATATCGACTCGGGATTTGTCGGAACGGTTATTGTAAAAGACATGTCGAGACTTGGCAGAGACTATCTGAAAGTGGGTTATTACAGCGAGGTGTATTTCGGGGAAGCGGGCGTGCACTTTATTGCCGTAAACGATAACGTGGATAATACGATAGAAAACGATAGCGATTTCACGCCGTTCAGAAACATTATGAACGAATGGTATGCCAAAGACACAAGTAAAAAAGTTCGAGCGGTTATTCGTGCAAAAGGGATGTCGGGGAAATCAACCTGTAACTGTCCGCCGTATGGGTACGTAAAAGACGAGCAAGGGAATTGGCTTGTTGAAAGAGAAGCCGCAGGAATTGTAAAAAAGATCTATGCAATGTGTATTCAGGGTTACGGACCGATGCAAATCAGCAGGAAGTTAAACGAGATGAAAGCAATCTCTCCCGTTGTGTGGAAAAAGAAAGTAGGGTGGAAATATAAACTGGAAAAAGTGGAACGACCCGAACTGTGGACGGTAACGGCAGTACGTCGTATTTTGTCAAATCCTATATATTTAGGGCATACGATTAATTTCCGTACCAAAAAGAAATCATATAAGAGTCATTCGGTGGTTTTTTTGCCAAAAGAAGATTGGGTAATCTTTGAGAATACGCACGAAGCGATAATAGATCAGGATACGTTCGATACCGTTCAGAAGTTGAGAGAAGGCGTAAAGAGAAGACTGTCTATCGACGGCGAGATGAGTATGTTTTCCGGGCTTTTGTATTGTGCCGATTGCGGTGCGAAAATGTATCTGAACAGGCACAGAGGCAGTGAAAAGGATTGTTTTAACTGCGCTTCATACCGAAAAGAGAAAGGACGGGGATGTACTTCACATTACATAACGTTACACGCCGTTGAGGACATTGTGCTTTATGATTTACAGCGCGTTTTAGGTATGGCGAGGAATAACGAAACGGAATTTATCGCTATGCTACAAGAAAAGAGCAAAAGAATGACTAAAAAAGATTTATCCGAAAAGGAGAGGGCGAGAGAAGAAGCTGAAAGACGCATTGACGCTCTTGACCGAATCATTCAAAATCTTTATGAGGATAAAGTAAACGGAACGCTTACCGAGGAACGGTTTATTAAGTTGTCGAAAAATTATGAAAACGAGCAAGCCGAGCTGACAAACAAGTTGAAAATATTGACAAACGAATTAGCAACGGCGCAGAAAGAAACCGCAGACTTAAACAAGTTTATGAGGCTTGTAAAAAGATATACAGAGATTACCGAGTTAAGTCCTGAAATAGTTAGAACGTTTATTGATAAGATTTACGTTCACAAAGGCGAAAAGGCACAAGGTGGGCATAGGCAGACAATAGAAATTATTTATAATTGTGTGGGCGCAGTACCTGAAATGGAAAATAACCGAACTGAAACAAATTCGCTCGACAATAAATCAGGATTATAAAAACGACAGAAAAAACTGCAGGTCAGCCAACCCGAATACGAATACAGCCTTCAAATGATAGCTTAAAGTCGGATAATCGTTGAGATAGTTCGACTTTTTTAATTTCATTTTTTACATGGGAGAGAACAGATTTTGGTTCTCTCTTATTTATTGCCTTACGAAATAAAAGGTTTTTTGTAAGCATATGCAGAATTATAATATAGATTAGGACAAAAAAGGGAGATTTACATGAAATATAAAATATGGCTGGACGAATGGTTTCGTAATTACATACAGCCATCGTCGAAGAAAAAGACGTGCGAGAGATACTCGGAAATTATTGAAAAACACCTGAAAGTAAAATTGGGGGAATACGAACTTGATGAGCTGACGCCGCTCGCGTTGCAGAGATATGTTACGGAACTGCTGAAAGGCGGCAATATCGTAACGGGAAAAGGCTTGTCGGCAAACTCTGTAAACGGCATTATTACCGTAATACAGAATTCACTGAAACTCGCGTATATGCTCGGCGAGGTCAAGGAATACTCGGCGAATAAAATCAAACGCCCGAAAGCGAAAGAAAAAGAAGTGTCCTGCTTTACTCTTTCGGAACAAAAAAGAATCGAATGCGCCGTATTATCAGGCAAAAAGCCCAAACTGTTCGGCATTGTACTCTGTTTATACACGGGACTCCGCATCGGAGAATTGCTGGCTTTGGAATGGTCGGATATTGACTTCAATAAAGGCACGATTACGGTAAGTAAAACCTGTCACGACGGGCGGGGCGAAAACGGGAAAATGTGCCGTATCACCGATACGCCGAAAACGGCGTCGTCAAAGAGAGCGATACCGATACCAAAACAACTTTTGCCGCTTTTGAAAGAGAAGAAAAGGAATAGCCTTTCCAAGTACGTGATAGAGACGACGAAAGGGGAACCGGTCAGGGTAAATTCCTACCAAAGGAGTTTCGAGACGTTACAAAAGAAACTCGGGATAGAGAAAAAAGGCTTTCACTCGCTCCGGCATACGTTCGCAACGCGTGCGCTCGAATGCGGAATGGACGTGAAAACCTTATCTGAAATTTTAGGACATAAAAACGCGACGGTAACGCTGAACCGATACGCGCATTCTTTACAGGAACACAAACAGGAAATGATGAACAAAGTCGGTAAAATTTTCCTGTAAAAAAATCCACCTATTATAGTAATAGGTACACTTATACTCTATCAGTATAGCACATTCATATTAAAATTTCAAGTATATTCCAATATAAATACCAAAATCGGTTCGTTAAAAAGTACACTTTTTCTCAACAGGGTTAAATGTTCTTGGGGACACAAATGCAATTATTAATATTAATGCAATCAGCAAGTTCAATATATGAAAAAACGGCGATAATTCTCGCCGTTTTTCTTTATGTCCGCAGATTTAATAATTAGATGTATTACAAATGTTATTTGCAAGCCTCGACTGTGTTATTATTTGTTCTTTTCGAAGAAATTGCACCCGCAAAAGCAACTACGAAATTTATAATCAATATTGTAATCTCTATAAGTGACTGGAGCCATATAAGAGTTAATTTTGCATGCATGCCAAATATTTTTACCTGTTGTACGTAGTATTTGTTGCGGAATTTTAAAAAAAGTGGTATAATATAAAATAATCGACCATAATCGATCAGGTGAGTCGCTATAGAGGTTTTATATGAGTAATACAAATAACGTAATGAACGAAGGGCTTCCTTCTAATGTAATCTGCTCCGATCCATACGGGTGTACTTTTGAGGAGATTGTAGAGCTTTTGGGAGAAAAAAGTGGAAGAGCTTTCTTTAGGACTCTTTATAAAGAGAAACCCAAAATTCAAAATCAAACAATTAAGGTTAATAGTATTGAAAACGGTGGCGATACAAAAAAATACGCTTTTGAGCTTAACGATGGATATTGTATAGAAACCGTTAGCATTACCAGAAAAACAGGGACAACCGTTTGTGTCAGCACAATGGTAGGTTGTCCTATTGGATGCACGTTTTGTGAGTCGGGTAGCAATGGATTTATTCGAAATCTTTCGGCTTCGGAAATTGTCCAACAAGTGATATTGATGAAAGACAAAATAAATAGAATTGTCTTCATGGGTATGGGAGAGCCTTTGTTAAATTATGATACATTGATAAAAGCAATACACATTTTGCGAGATCGAAATGGGTTGGATTTTCCCACGGATGGAATTACAATTTCAACTGTTGGACCACTTAAAGAATTAAAGAAATTACGTGAAGAGCATATTAAAATTCAACTCACCCTTTCTCTGCATGCGACAACGCAAGCTGTTAGAGATAGATTGATACCAAACATGAAAGGTCAAGATATTGGAAAAATTGTGGAATCGGTATTATCATATTCGGAAAGGCATAATAGAAAGATTACGATTGCATATCTGCTTATCCCTGGTGTAAATGATAAATCAAGCGATGTGCGTCAATTGGGAAGATGGTTTAGGGATAAGAATGTTTTAATCAATTTGTTGCAATATAATGAAACAAAATGTGGTAAGATTGTTCGTCCTAACAAGCAACAGTTGGTCGCCTTTAAACTGCGCCTAGAACAATCGGGTTTAGAGGTTAAAATTAGAGAGTCGAGAGGTGGAAGGATTAAAGCCGCTTGCGGACAGTTGGTAAGTGAACACAACAAGAAATCGAAAGCAAAAAATCAGCACCAATCTCCTAATTCACATGATGGCACAACTGTTGTGGAGCAATTTCATGTAAAAAAATGCAAAACCTGCCTTCAAAAAGAAAGCTGCGCACTCAGGGCGAGCGGAAAGCATTGTCAATAAAATTATACAAAATCAGTACGGTATTATAATGATGGAGAAACTCAAGGTCATTAATTTAGCTAAATCATACGATAGGGATGTCCCCGTTTTGAGGGATATTTCCTTTTGTGTTGATGACCGCGACTTCTTTGTTATTCTTGGACCATCGGGCTGTGGAAAAACAACCCTCTTAAATATTATCGCAGGAGTCGAAGATATAAATGGTGGAGAGATATACATTGATGGAATATCCCCAAGCATGGTTTCGAACAAGTTGCGATATAGATATTCTAATTCACCAGGAGGATGTTGAACGGACGATAGAACTATTAGTTAAAAATGGATATGAACATCAAAGTGATGCGACAACACACGATTACTCATTTATAACCCCGGGTAAAGTGCATTTGGAACTCCACTACTCATTGAATCAAGGAGAACGAATGGAGGCAATAAACGCAATTCTTGATATGGTTTGGGTGTGTAGTTCACCTTTTAAAGAAAGCCCATACTGCTTTCAAATGAGTAATGATATGTTTGTTTTTTATCATATTGCACATATGGCAAAACATTTTATTGCAGGAGGTTGTGGCATCCGTTCATTTATAGATTTGTATTTACTTAAAAAAAATGGTTACTGTAATAGTATTCAATTATCACTTCTTTTGGAAAAAGCGAATTTATCGATTTTTTATGAGTCAGCAATGAAACTCGTAGAAGTATGGTTTGAGGATCAACCACACGATAGTATAACCGAGTCAATGGAATCCTTTGTTTTAACAGGCGGCGTTTATGGAAGCGCAACAAATGCGGCAGCAGTAAAGGCTTCTAAAGGGGAAAGTAAATTTAAATCGTTTTTCAAATTAATGTTTTTATCGAGAAAACGCCTTGAAATCATATATCCAAGCCTTCACAAACATCCTATTCTTTTACCGTTATATCAGATTAAAAGATGGTTAAGAATATTTAACTCAAAAAAACGGAAACGAATACTAAATTTGGTGGCTGCAAGGAATTCGGTTTCAAAGAATGAAATAGATTGCGTTGGAGATCTGCTTGAAGCACTTAAAATAAAGGGGCTGTCGAATTAATTGCAATAAGTCTTAAAAAACGTTTTCATTTTTTTGCATAAATTTTTTAATGCGACAGCCCCCCTTTTTTCAATATTATGCGATTGATTGAGAACAAAGAAAAGAGATAAGTAGTTTTCTTTCAGAACTTGACTTGTAATAAATCATATATTGATTTTCTGGTTTTAAAACAGTACAATATTTACATGGGAAAAAGCAATGAGTTAAAATGTAAAAATTAAATTGCTTGTTCTATGGGTTATTCTGTGCAAAAATACCGATGAAAATCATGCGATGAACTCTAACGAGATACGCGAAGAACTTGCAAAACGCGGAATCAGCGTAATGCGCAAAGTGTAGAAAAAATTTTTTCCTGTCAGACCGTCAACTGAATGCCTCAAACTTTCCAATAGTAGTGAGGGGTACAATACCCGAACAAAAAACGGACAGAACAGGAGGAAAATCAATGACCGAAAGCAGGAATACATATTTACCCGATGAACTCCGAAAACGGTTTACTTTGAAGTGTTCGGAAAAGAATTACAGAAAAAGAAGAAAGGTAATTAAAAGACTTTAAAACTAAATAATTATATCGCAAGACGGCGTAACCAAAACGGTTGCGTCGTTTTTTCTTTTTAACTATCCCTATGGAACAAATAGGAACATTCAGATGTTCATCGGCACGAGCGACTACAAGACGGTAGAGGAATTTTCCAAGCGTTGCGGGAACTTTTCGGTCATAACCCGAAACGTCGGCTACAACACGGTCAAGGCGGACGATATAAATTCCAACGCGAGCATCAAGGAGCGCCCGCTGATATATCCGTCCGAACTCTCGCAACTCAACCGCCCCGGCGATATGGGACACGCAATCGTAACGGTGTTCGGGTACCAGCCCATCCGTTCGGACTTTACGCCGTCGTATGCGGCTACGGCTTATACGCTTGAAAAGACGGAGCAGCGTTTGGGCGCGGGCAGATACTTTGACGAAGAAAAGATTTTCTACGACATGAAAAAGCGGAACGAAACTGTCGCTCCACGCCGCCGCCCGGCGGGAGGAAAGCGCGCAACGGAAATCAATATGCAGCGGCAGATCTCCGCAGCAACCGAAATGTTGAAAGGGGAGGCCGAGCGGCTTATTACGAACGAAATTTTATCGGAAGAAAAACAGATCGAACTGTTACAGGCAATCGACCGGCACTGTTTCCGGCAAGCGCAGACCATAGTTGAAGAAGCGGCCCGCCATGCGGCCGCGCAGAACTTTGACCATCTCATATCTGATTTAGATACACTTTCCAAAAAACTCTTTGAGGTTTCAAGGATCGTAGGGGATGAACAAATCAAAAACTAAAAAACGGAGGTAAACGTGAAAGTAACTTCTTATAAACGGATAACGCTGTTTTTGTGCCTTATTCTGCTGATGTTTGCGGCAATCGGCGCAATTTTCAGTGTGGGCAGTACGCAGGCATCGGCTTTGACATATACGACGCCGAAGTATCTGACGAGCGGCAGGACAACAAACGAAACATCGGTCACGACAGGCTGCCCGAGCAATTTCAAGGTCTATATGTACGGATCGAGCAGCAGCGGTTCGGGTACGCTGTCGCAGGGCAGCGTGCTTGACTGGTCGACGTACCACATTACGGTAGAGCCGAGCAAGGTAAGCGCGCATATGACGTTTCAGCTTTTGCGCAACGGTTCGGTCTATTCAAGCAAGTCGCTTTCGGGGAACGGGAATATTACGCTGTACTCCGGTTCGCTTTCGGACGGGAAATATGAATTGCAGTATTCCTGTCGGTATGCGCCAAATTTCTTGATCGATTTCACATATTTTTTCTATACGTTCCAGTTCGAGGTGGACAAGAGCGCACCGAGTTACTCTTTGAAAGCGGGCGGCGCTACAATATCGAGCGGCACGTATACGAACAAGCAGATCGTATATACGGCATCGGATGCGAATTCTGACTATATCAAGTACAAGAAACCGAATTCGAGCAGTTATACGACGTATTACTCAGATTCGTATACAGTTCCTGCTACAGATGCAAACAACGGAAGATGGTACTTTTATGCCGTAGACGACAACGGGCTTTCAAGTACTACGGTCAACGTGTACCTTGATACGGTCAAACCGGTGGGGAAGGTCACCAACGCGAGCGGACAGACGGTCGCAAACGGCGGATACGCGAACAGCGCGATCAAGTACACGGCGACGGACACTTACGGCGTTTCCAAATACGAAGTGAAAAAGCCGGGGTCGTCGAGCTGGACAAGTTATTCTTCGGGAACAAACATAACAGGCACGAACGGGTGGTACTATTTCCGTGCGACCGATAAGGCGGGGAACGTATCGGATGAATATAAGGTCTATCTTGACACGGGCATTCCCGCGGGAACGCTGTACGGCGGTACGGTATCCATACCGAGCGGCGCATATACGAACGCCTCGTATGTGAAGTACGTTGCATCGGACAGCCAATCGGGAATCGCCAACTGCTATGTGAAGATGCCGGGGAGCTCCGTCTATACGGCATACGCGAGCGGCACACAGCTCGCCACCGAAGGGACGTATTCCTTTTATTGCAAGGATCAGAGCGGAAATGCTTCCATGACGGTAACGATCACGCTCGATAAGACGAAACCTACGGGAACATTGTATGGTGGCGCGAATGCGGTGCAGCCGGGCGATTCGACAAACGCGGCATATATCAGGTTCGTGCCGTATGACGCGATAGGCCTTTCGACGACGTATGTCAAAAAGCCGGGAGCGGGTTCCTATACAAGTTGCACTTCGGGTTCGCAGTTCACGGCCGAAGGGACGTACAGTTTCTATTCGGTCGATAAGGCGGGGAACACCTCGGAGACATACACGATCACTCTTGACAGGACGATCCCCGCTGCGCAGTTATATGCGGACGACGAGGCGATCGCGAGCGGCGGTTATACCAACGCCGGGCATATCCGGTTCGAGAGCGCGGGGGATTGTTTCGTGAAGCGGCCGGGGAGCGATAAGTTCGAAGAATATATCTCCGGCGTCGAATATTACCAACCCGGCAAATACACGTTCTATGCGGAAACAGAGTCGGGGACGGCCACGGAGCACTACACCGTCGTCATCGACAGGACGGAAAAACCGCTCACGATTTCCAACGCAATTGACGGAAAAACGGACGGCGACGTCGTATTGACGTGGGAAGACGGCGATCCCGATCGGTTCGCCCCGGTCGTAAGCGTTACCGTGAACGGCAAGGCATATACGAACGGCGCGACGATCTATACCATCGATACGGGAGTTTACGAGGTCATCTGTACCGACGCGGCGGGGAACGAGTGGACGGCGCAGTTCACTTCTTCCAAGCAGAACGTGTTGACGGAGACCTTGCAGAAGGAGTATTGGGAAGCGCCCGATGCGGCAGGCGGGTTCTTCTCGTTTGCGACGTATGAATCGGCGTTCAACTTTGCGGCGCAGCGGGAATACGGATTCGTCCGCACGGGCGAGTGGAACAGCGAAACGTGGGATACGGGCATCGCGATGGACGCGAAAGACAGCGTGAACGCGGCGAACGGAAAGTATTTCATCTATAAGAAATCGGGGAATCCCGAAGAAGAAGTCGCGTACTTTACCGAAGAAAGGCTGTATGAGGTCATCTCGGAATATGCAAGGATCGGAATTGAAAGTTATTACTATTGGGAAAAGGCTCCCTCGGCGATCTCGGACGGGGAGAACCTGTATTCGTATTCGGACGAAAAGAAGGTGCTTGCCAATTCCGTACAGCTCGGCGAAAACATCGTCTGCTATCTGAACGGCGAACCGTTCGAGGGAACGCTCGTGGAGCGCGAGGGCGAAAGCATACTCACGGTCGCGGACGAGTGGGGCAATACCTGCGAGTATTCGCTCATCATTATTCGCACGGCGCCGCAGATCCTGTACGCGACGGGCGAGGGCAGCGCCAATACCGTAACGTTCGACAGGACGTACTATTTCAAAGACGCCGTAACGGTGTCCATAACGGACGCATACGACGGGATGGCGATGTTCAACGTGTACGATGAGGCGGGAACGCTCATCGGCAGTTTCAGCCTCGGCGAAACGTACACGATCACGGGCAGCGGCAGTTATACGGCGGAGGCGGTGAACCATTTCGGCAAATCGCAGGTGTTCTCGCTCATCATCTCCCGCAACGCGCCGATCGTGGAAGTGACGGAGAACGGCAAAGATAAGACGCTCGACATTGCCATAACGGAGAGTACCGATAAGGAATCGCACATTCAGACGTTGGAGATCTACAAATCGACGAACGGCGGCGAAACATGGGAACTTCTGACGGCGGACGATTACGGCAAGGCGATTTCGGCAGATAATCTTTCCTACCGTTTTCGCACGTCGGGACTGTACAGGGTAGTCGTAACGGACGAATTCCGCACGGGCATCGACGCGGTCGTTTCGGAAAACGAGTATAAACAGCCCGCGCCCGAAGGGATCCTTTCCGGCGTGGAGAACGGCGGTTATACGAACGGCACTGTTTCGTTCGCGTGGACGGACGAGGCGACCGTTACCGTGAAGAAGGACGGCGAAATCGTCGAATATGTTTCGGGGCAGAAACTGACGGAAAACGGCGCGTATGAAATTACCTTTGAAAACTACGACGGCTTTTCTTCGACCTATTCTTTCGTCATTGACAAGACCGCGCCCGAACTCGGCTTGGAGGGCGTGCAGAACGGCTCTGCCACGAACGGCGACGTAACCGTTTCCGTTCCCGAAAGCGGCCTGACCGTCCGGCTCTATAAGGACGGCGAACTTGTCGGGAACTACGAGAGCGGCACACCTCTGACCGAGGAAGGCAGCTACCGCATTGCCGCGGCCGACGCTGCGGGCAATGTTGCGGATGTTTCGTTCGTTATCGACAAATCGGTGGATTTTGCGGCCGACATTTACGACAACGCAATCGTCAATTCCATGACCTTTGCGGCGGGCGAAAATCTGACCGTGAGCGTTACGAAAGACGGCGAGGCGGTTGCCTATAAATTCGGAGATACCCTGACGGCAGAGGGCAATTACACCGCCACCCTGACGGACGAACTCGGCAACAGCAAGACGTTCAGCTTTACCATTGCCGAACCACTCGTGCAGAAGTTTTTCCATAACTTTGACAATGTTTCGGGCTTGGATAAAGTGAGCGTGAACGGCGAGGAAACGCGCCTGAACTACGGCGACCTTACGCTTGACAAGAGCGGCACTTACGAAATCGCCGTGACCGTGAACGGAAAGGATTACACCTTTACCGTAATGGTGGACGCGACGGCTCCCGCCGCCACCCTGACGGGCGTGGAGAACGGCGGCTCGACCAAAGGCGGCGTTACCCTTTCCGACCTTACCGAAAAAGCGACGGTAGAGGTTTACAAAGACGACGAGAAAATCGAATACGCGCTCGGCATCGAACTGACCGAGGTCGGGCAGTACCGTATCGTGCTGACGGACGAACTCGGCAACTCGGCCGAATACACCTTTGAGATTTTGTATTCCGTTAACGGCGGTGCAATCGCTCTGATCGTCATTGTGATTTTGGTCGTAATCTGTGTTATCGTTGCGGTCGTGATTATGCGAAAGAAAGGAAAATTCGGCAAGAACACGGCAGAAAAAAAGAAGGCTGATTAGGCCTTCTTCTATGTCAATCTTTTTTCGGTTTGATTTGCTTGCGCGTTTCCGATTCCAACTCTTTGATGCTCTTATTGGGTGTAGGCAAATCTTCGGGCATGGTGCCGCCGGCTTCTTTGATTGCTTTGCGCACAATTGTGCCGATTTCGTAGTGCGCCGCGTTTGCTTTCGCGGGCGTATCCGTACCATCGCGGCGCATTTTCGCTTCGGTCTGCGTAATGCGGAAAAGGTTGGCCGCCAATTCTTCGCTGCCCATAAAATCAAGAATTTCCTCGCCGCTTTGCAAGCCTTTGTTTTCGGCAATGTCGCGGGCGGTCAACCCGCCGTATAAACCGCGGTAGCCCGAATCTTGAAAGGCGGCGTATTCCTGATTTGTGATGATCCCCGCTTTATGAGCGGCCTCTGCGAGCAACATATTTTTCTGCTTGATGTCGCCGCGGATAAACAGGCGCTTTTCGTCCTCGGAAAGCTGTTCGTAAAGTTCGGCAAGCTCCTGCTGCCGCGTCTTGACGGCAAAGTATGTCTGCCCCCAAGCGATCACTTCCTTGCGCGGATCGCCGTTCATGACAATGAGGTAGCAAGCGTAGCGGGTGAGCTTGTAATCGGGGACTTTTTTCGAGGCACCCTTCGGCATTGCTATCGTTTTGCTGACCTCAGCAAAATGATCCGCTACGGCCTGCTGGCTGATTTTGCAAGCAATCTGCGCGGTGGAAATTACCTTTTGGAAATTGCGCCATTGCGTATATTGCAATGCCTCTTGCAGTTCGCGGGCAAACCAAAATTCATTGCCGTTTTCATCGAAATGGCGAAGGTCGTCAAACAGTTTTTTCTGTTGTACTTCAAGTTCGTTCATACAAAAATTATAGCATAAACACTTATAGAATAGCAAGCATCTTTTCGGGCTGAACTTAAAATATCCGGGTTAAGATCGTTGCTTTGAAAGAGCAGGCAGAGTGGGTGAGGGGTGGGGAAAATTTGAATCAAGATAGGGGAGAATCGGCCTATTTTGGGAAACAGGATAAGGGATGAGACTCAAAGTGAGTCACATCCCACATTCCGGCAGAAACGGGATACCCGTTTTGCCCCCTTTACGGCGCAGAAAAGCGCCTGAACTTTTTGTCCAAAGGCGTTGAACAACGCCCGAAATCGGCTTGTTTTTGAGCCGAAAAACAACAACTACAAGGAGGTACAAAGAAAATGAAATCAATACTATTGGCGGTCGATTTTGCCCCGATCATAGCGCCTGTTCTGGAAGTGCTGAACGCGCTGTTATGGCCTTGCATTGCCATTGTCGGGGCGGTCGGCACGATTTATTGCATATTCCTCGGCATTAAAATCGCCAAATCGGACGAACAGAACAGCCGCGAAAAAGCAAAGAAAGACCTGATCGGCGCAATCGTCGGGTTCCTCATAATCTTCATTCTCATGGTAGCTTTGAAGATAGCAATGCCCATTTTGGAAGAATGGGTGAAATCGCAGATAGCATAGGAAACGAATATGGGCGAATGGCTTACCGACGTTTTCTTCGGGTGGATATACGACGTATTCTACACCCTGCAAAAATCTATCTGCTATCTACTCGACTTCATACGGGATATATTCTGCAAACTCGCGGGCATTGAAACGGTAAAAATCGACGGCAGCGAAGAAGAAATTTTATCGCACTTCATACTCTCGCCGGCGATACGCAACGCCTTTTTGGGCGTGCTTTTGGTGGGCGTGATCTTGCTCTTTGTGTTCGTAATCATAGCCATTATAAAGAGCGAAGTAGCCGATCCGCAGCACAAGAAAACCAAAGGACAGATCCTCGTCAAGTCCTTGCAGAGTTTTATAATCTTTCTCCTGATCCCGTTCCTGCTCATTGCGGGCATCATGCTTGCGAACGTGGTCGTGGGCGCGATACACGCGAGCATGACCGGCTCCATGCTGGATGGGAACACGGCGTCCACGATAGGCGGACAGATATTGGTTACCAGCGGCTACGACGCCTATATCGGCCCCGCAGGAAGCCGCGCAGAGATTGAGCGGATGTTCGTTACGGGGCAGCTCGACTACAATTCGCTCTCCGTCGTCAAGCGCTATTACGACCTTTCGGAAATGAACTTCTTTGTCGGCATTGCGGGCGGCTTGGTGATCCTCGTCATGTTCGTCATGTCTGCGGTCATGTTCGTGCAGAGGATATTCGACATTATCCTTTTGTACATAGTGTCCCCGGCGTCGGTATCGACCATTCCGCTCGACGACGGCGGCAGGTTCCGTATCTGGCGGGAAATGCTCGTGTCGAAGGTGCTCTCCGCATACGGCATCATCCTGTCCATGAATATCTTTTTTCTCGTCGTGCCGCAAATCTCGCAGATCACCTTTTTCGGCAACGCCTTTAAGGACGGCATCGTGCAGCTCCTGTTCGTGATAGGCGGCGCGTTCTCCATAACGAAGGCGAACATGATCATCGCCCAGCTCACCGGCTCGAACGCGGGTATGCAGGAAATGCAGCAGATGATGAGCAACGTCCATTCGGGTATGCATATGGTACACACGGCGGGGCGCGTTGCCGCGGGTGCGGCGGGAATGATCGTCGGCGGCACCGACCTGCTCACCAACCGCAAGCACAACGCGACCATAGGCGAAAGCCTATCCGCAGCCATTCACTCTACGCGCAACCAACGCTACGAGGACGACGGAACGGACGACGATCCCGTCGGAGGTCCTGACGGAGGCGACGGCAGCGGCGGCGCGGGCGGCGCACCCGAAAACGGCACCGACGTACAGGACGCCGCGAAGAAGAACGACAGCGGGCAGAACACCCCGCCCGCCGATACCGAACAGAACTCTGCCGGCAACGCAACACCGCCTGCGGAAAATAGGACGGACGACATTGTTGCGGAAGCCGCGAGCGCGGACGTGAAAGATACGCAGAGCGAAAGCGACGAAACCGCCACGGCGAACGGGCAGAGCG
>CASEWU010000004.1 GCA_949291725.1 uncultured Bacillota bacterium | reverse complement strand
CGTGCCGCGCGGGGCGGAGCGCTCTCCGCAAACGGAGCCCCCGTCGCTTCCGCCGTTTTCAAAGACGGCTGCAAAACCTGCGGCGCGGAAAATCCGCCGCTTCTCAATTTCGCTTCCAGCGCATCCAGCCGCCGTGCCAAAGACAGCACATCCTGATCTGCCTGCGGCAGACAAGCTTTGGCGATTGCCGTTTCAAACAGAATCCGCGGCGACGTGGAATAGCGAAGATCCGTTTCCACCTGTGCAAAGATCTCGCTCGTGCGAAGGATCTTTCTGCCGTCCGCCGCGTCCGCAATGCGCTTGACTTCCGCATACATTTCGGCAGGAAGCCCTAAAAGCTCCTGCGCGTTGCGGCAGGTCTTTGCGATCGTACAACGGTTTAAAAAGGTCAGCATATCTTTCGCCAGTACGCCGACTCCCTTGCCCGAAGCGATCACCTTTTCCGTTTCGGAAAGAGCTGCGGAAACATCTTCTTTCAAAACGCTCTCGCCCAGCTTTGCCACTTCATAAAAATCTGCCGAGCCCAGCACTTCGCAGACATCCGCGTACGTCAATTTGCCCTTGCTGTACGATATACAGATATCCGCCACCGAAAGGCTGTCGCGCATGCTGCCCGCGCCTGCGCGGGCGATTGCCGAAACCGCTTCGTCCTCGTATTCTTTTCCGATCTCTTTCAAGATCTTTTTCAGATGCTCTTCGATATCTTCCTGCGGGATGAGCTTGAAATCAAACCGCATGCACCTCGATAAAATCGTCGCGGGAAGTTTGTGAGGCTCGGTCGTCGCCAAAATAAATACCGCATGTTTGGGCGGTTCTTCCAACGTCTTTAAAAGCGCATTGAAAGCCGAATCGGAAAGCATGTGAACTTCGTCGATGATGTAAACTTTGAAACGCGCCGCAACGGGCGGATACTGTACCTTTTCGCGCAGATCTCGCATTTCGTTCACGCCGTTGTTGGACGCCGCATCGATCTCGGAAATATCCAGATTGGCAGGGTCCGCCAATGCTTTACACACCTCACATTTTCCGCACGGCGAACCGTGGACGGGATGCAGACAATTGATCGCCTTGGCAAATATCTTCGCCGTACTCGTCTTACCCGTTCCGCGCGGCCCGCAAAACAAATATGCGTGCCCGATCCTGCCCGTTTCGATCTGATTTTCCAGTATTTTTACGATATGTTCCTGCCGCACCAACCCGTCCAATGTCGACGGGCGAAAGGTACGGTACAAAGCCTGGTATGCCATATTTATCTCCTTACAGGAAAAGCGATCGCTCTTCCCGCTCAAATTCCGATCAGTTTTTCCTCGTTTTTAACAGTTGCAAAACTTTTTTCTTTGCCCTCTGGACCGCATTTTCCGCACTCTTTTCGCTGCGGTTCTCCTTTCGGGCGATCTCGCCGATGCTCAGTCCTTCCATATAATCGGTCAGGGCAGAAAATTCAGCCTGGGTCAGATTTTTCTGCAGCAAAGCCAAAAACTCGCCCCGCTCTTCTCCGCCGATCAGCACCGTTTCGGGATTTTCCTGCGTGATCAGCTCCATACACTGCCCGTCCGCGTCAAAGAGCGGAACGTATGTATTCAAGGCGGAATGTTTTTTCCGCGCCGCGCTCTTGACGGCGCTCAGGATGCGCCGATGGATACACAGATAAGCAAAATTTTTAAAGCTCATGCCGCCGTCCCGATATCCCGTAACGGCGGAATACAAACCGATCATGCCTTCCTGCACCAGATCTTCCGCATCTCCGCCTTCCAGAAAATACCCGCGCGCAATCCCGCGGACTGCATTTTTATACTTTTCGAGAAGTTTTTCCGCCGCCGCACGATCACCTGTCTGCGCCGCCAAAGCCATTGCTTCGTCCGTCATGATCTTTGCCGCACCGCCTCATATGCCGCTATGCCCAGCGCAACCGACGCATTCAGAGAATTGACATTGCCCTTCAACGGCAAAGACAAGATCTTGTCGCACTTTTCGCGCGTGAGTCTGGATATTCCCTTGTCCTCTCCTCCGACAACCAAAGCGATATCTCCGCGCAGATCGGTCGCGTAAATGTTTTCTCCGTCCGCTTCCAGTCCGTAGACCCAATACCCGCTCTTTTTCAGTTCGTCGATGGCAAAATTAATGCCCGGCACGCGCGCCACCGCTATATGATTGGCCGCGCCCTCCGATATCCGAATCACCGCGCCGTTTACCTGCGCGCTCTTGTTTTTGGGGATGATCACTCCGTCCGCACCCGCGCATTCCGCCACGCGCAGAATACTGCCGAGATTGTGCACGTCCTCGATCCCGTCGCAGATCACAACAAATCGCGCATCCTCTTTCTTGTCCAGAAAGCGATCAAAATCGGCATATTCGTAATCGGAAACATAGGCGATCACTCCCTGATGCCTGCCCGTTTCGCTCTCCCGATCCAGTGCTTTCCCGTCCGCAAACTGCACGCGGATATTTTTTTCGCGCGCCATCGCAAATATGCGCCCCGCAGAATGTTCAGCCCCTTTCTGCATTAAAATTTTATCGACCGTAGCAGAAGTCTTTAAAAGCTCCAGCACGGCATTTCTTCCTTCAATCTTCATTGTTCTCTCCGCCGATCAATTCATCGATGCGGCCGTAATTTCCCGTCAGATACAAATATCCGATGACCGCTTCAAAACCCGTAGAAAGATTGTACTCCGCTACGGACGCATTCTTGCTCTTTGTCGGTTTTTTTGCATTCCTGCCCCGCAGAAAAATCTCCTGCTCCTCTGCCGTCAGCTTTTCATAAATACTCTCGATCAGTTTTGCCTGCCCCTTCGCGCTTACCCGCTCGGCCGACAGTTTCTGCAAAACCCCCGTTTTATAGTCGGAAGCAAATACAAGCGATTCCCGCACATACAGAGAATACGCCGCATCCCCGATAAATGCAAGAACAACGGCATTCATTCCCCTCGCCCGCTCCGCAGACATCCTTTCATTGAATTTAACCATAAAATCATTATACCATACCGCGCGGAAAAATTCAATAAATCCGCGGATACTATTTTTAACGCGCGTGCAAACATTTGCGCGCGCAAATCGGCATTTACCCAAAATGATTTAGCCCGTTCATCGCAATATAAAAATATGCAAAACCTTCTTCCATATCGCCGCTTGCAGCCTCAAAAACTCTATTACGGCAATCGTATTTTCTGAAAACGCCGCCATGCCTGCGCATATGCGCAGGCATGGCATGCATATCAATTCAATTTTTTATCGATTCGGAAAAAAAGCCGCCATTTGCAATAAGCAAAGGGCAAAACATCTTCGGAATACAAACTCCAACGATTTGATAAGTCAGCATAAATAAGCGATCGTGCCCTGAAAAATTGCTTCCGCTATTTTATTCTGATATTCATCGGTAATCAGCAGCTGTTCTTCCCTCGCATTGGACAAAAATCCGCACTCCACCAATACGGACGGTGCATCCGTACATTCCAGCATAAAAAAGTCGCCTTTCAGTGCGGAGACATCCCTGCCGCTGAGCGAATTCAGCCGAAATTGAATGCATTCGGCAAAAGCCACCGAATTTTCATCTCCTTCCCGAAAAAACACCTGCCCGCCGTAGCGCGTACGGTCTGCCAAAAAATTATTCTGATGAACGGATATTACAAGGTTCGGCTGCGCTTTCTGAATGATCTCTCGCCGTTTTTCCATATCGCGGCGCTTATAACCTTGCGTCGGTAAGCCGTAAAGCCCCCCTTGGTTTTTTCTCGTCAGAACCACACCAAATCCTGCATCCGCAAACAAAGACTGCAGCTTTTGCACAATTTTTAAGTTTACGTCGCTCTCTTTTACGCCCGAACCCGACCCGAGCACCCCGGGATCGACCCCGCCATGACCTGCGTCCAACACAATACAATACGATGATCTCTGTGCACCCGCATAGCTTACGGCCGAAAGCCCAAGGCACGATAGCAACAAAAAGCAAATCAGAACTGCCGCGGCGGCGATTGCGCCTTTTTTCAACAATATCATACGCTATTGTATGCAAATCGGAGCGGAAAAATGCTTTCCATTTTTCCGCTCCGATTTTCTGACGAAGAAAGTATTCCGTTTTAAAATTTCTGCCCGCATCCTTTGCCTGTAAAGCATAAACTCTTGTCTGCGTATTTTGCCGGGCTATAAGGACGGCAGAGGCATAAAGCCGAAACGCGAAATCAAAAAATCGCGGATCTGTTGAGATTGCAATCGTTTTCCGCGCGGATCGGCCGCAAAAACTTTAACGGACGGGATACAAAATATCGTAATTGACGGGAGTATAAAACAACCTGCGCACTTCATCCCGATCGTGCGTAAAAGAAAGGATCCACATAAGTTTCGTTACGGCAGCTTCCAGCGTCATGTCATAGGTTTCCAATAATCCGAATTTATTTTTCACGCTCTTTCCGACTTCATAGACGCTCATATCGCTTCCTTCGTTTGTTACCTGCGTACACATGACGAGTATTTTGCCGAGCCTCCGCCACTTTTCAATGATCTCCGCAAACCGATAATACGGGGCATCGGGTATTCCTCCCGTACCGAAACTTTCAATGACAACGGCGTCAAACAGACGGAAATAATAATCCAATATATCCGACGGCACACCGGGAATCAGTTTAAAAACTCCCACACGGCTGTCCAGTTTATCATAAAAAATCGGTTTCCCCTGAAGCTTTGTCTGATTGTATCGCAAAATATTTCCGTCGCGGATCACTGCCAGGCACGGATAATTTATGGAAGAAAACGCATTGTAACTCTTTGTGCGCATTTTTTTCGCCCGCGTTCCTGCAATGACTTTCCCGTCGAACACGATGGAAACGCCCGAGGAATCCTCGTCGGCAGCATACAGCAAACTGTCCGCAAGATTGGTGCGCGCATCCGTGATCTCTAAATCGATCGGTTTTTGCGAACCGGTCAGGACCACAGGCTTGGGACTGTTCTGGATCATATAAGAAAGAACCGCCGCCGTAAATGCCATCGTATCTGTTCCGTGGCAGATCACAAATCCGTCATACTCTTCATAATGCGAGCGGATCGCCCCTGCAATGACCTCCCAGTCGCGCGGACACATGTTCGTGCTGTCCAGATTCATCAGTTGCAGCGTCTGCACTTCGCAAAACTCTCTGCACTGCGGCACATAATTCAAAAGTTCATCCGCCTTTATTTGCGGCGCCAGTCCGTTTTTTCCAAGCCGGCTCACGATCGTCCCGCCCGTAGCAATCAGCAAAATTTTCTTCATAAAAAACCTCATTCCGCAAGAGCCCGTTTTTCAGCTAAAGTATATATCTTCAAAACTCTGCCTTGAATTTCTACCGTACCATTATAACAGATTTTTTTATTTGTGTTTCTTTTTATCATCATTTTTATGCAAATTTTTCTCTCGGTCAGCTGCTTTCTCCCTTTTGGGGGCCAGGAGAATCCGAAAACCCGCCCGATCGGAAAGATCCTGCGTCTTGACGCACCCTCTTTTCAATTTTGCATACAAAAAAATAAAGGGGGCAGGCAAGCCCTCACGGACTTACCCGCCCCCTTATTACGCGTTTTGTTGTCAGGTTTTTTTATATCCGCATTTCGGACAAACCCCTTTTTCGTTCAAAGCAATGCCGCACAGCGGGCAGCGCTCGATTTTGTTTTGCGTTTTGAATTCGGCCGAAGCCGCATTCACGCCGCTTGTAAACGTAATTTTTGCTATATTCAATTTGTCTTTTAAAAGGTCGTAGACGATCTTGATCATGCCTTCGACCGTCAGCGTCTCTTTTGTAACGACAAGTCTGCAGTCCGGATACGCAGTCGCAAGTTCTGTCTGAAACGCCGGTCCTTTCATGACATTGTTGGGAGCTCCGTTTCGGATTCCTTGTTTCTCGTACACTTCCAAGACGGCAGGCAACAGCGGATCGTCCTCCCGCAAGATGAGCGCATGATCAAAATTTTTCAAGACCGACCATGCTGTTTTCTGTATTTCGTTGCACGGGAAAACCATGTTGACTCCCGGTTCCACAGAATCTTCCACTTCAATCGTTAAAACACCTGTATGTCCGTGCAGATACTGCGCTTCGCCGCGAAACCCGTAAAATCTGTGTGCATACTGCAGATCAAGTTTGGTAATGCTTCTCATAGAATAATTCCTCCTCTTTCTGCGCAAATTTTACCACAAATTTCCTTTCCTGTCTGTGATTTGATCACACTATGCGGCCAACGCCAGGTCTCTCAGACGTTTTTTATCGACGATCATGACTCCTTTTCGAAAAATTTTTACGATTCTTTCATTTGCAAAATATTTGAGCATTCTCGAAACCACTTCCCTCGCAGAGCTCATGTATTTTGCGATCTGTTCATGCGTGAGAGTGATCAGCTCGTTTCCCGTCCGCATCATCTCATCCCACAGAAAAACCGCAAGACGTCGGTCCACTTTCATAAAATGTATCTGCTGAATGACCCACATCACTTCAGAAAATCGTGTCAGAGCCGTCTCATAGGCAAACATCTTTAAAGCGACATCCTGCGCGGCGATTTCCGCAAACACGGCACCCGAAATCACATAACATTCGCAATCTTCTTCCGCATCCACAAAAACATCAAACGTGATCTGCGGCAATACACAGGAAGCGGATAACATGCATACGTCTCCCTGATACAGCCGATACAACGTTATATCGCGCCCGCTTTCAGAGAGCATATAAATTCTCAGGCAGCCGCTCACGATAAAAATGACGCCTTTGCAACTTTTGCCGCCGTGAATGCGTTCTCCCCGATGATACGATTGCGAGATCAGATTTGAACAAAATTCGTTTTGAGCACTTTCCGATAGTTTATGCCAAAAAGGCAACGTACTGCAATACGCTTGCTTCATGCGTTTTTCTTTTCGTTCTCCCACGATTTATTCTAAATAAAATTTTGTTATGATATTTGCCCCCATCCCTGCACCGACCGAACGTTTAAATGCCTTTTCGGTCCGGCCCGCATATGTCCGATGAAATTTTAAAGACGTATTCTGAAAGCCGAAACCCTGCCCGGGCAAAGTACGGGCGAGATCGCATTTGTGCATCCCGTTTCAAGCTGTCATGTTCATGCGAGGCATATATGGAAAATCCGCCTTCCGATCGAAGCGCGGACTGTCCTGCCTGTTATTTTCGGTTATTCTGCAAAAGATTTTCCCTCGCGGTGGCAAGCATCAGTTTGATGCGGTTTTCCTGGTTAACTTTTGTTGCGGACGGATCATAATCGACCGCTACGATGTTTTCATGCTCGTACATCTGTTTGAGTGTTCGGATTGTGCCCTTCCCCGCAATATGATTGGGAAGGCACCCGAACGGCTGGGCGCATACAATGTTGTCCGTGCCCGTTTCCGCCAAGGCAGCCATTTCTGCGGGGATAAGCCAGCCTTCCCCCATTTTTACGCCCTGGTTGATGACCTTATCTGCACATCTGCGCAAATGTTCGAAATCATGCAGAGGTTCAAAGCCGTATTTTTCCGTGATCCGTATGATCTTGACCTGTACATGGTGCAAATATTTATATGCCAGCTTAAACAGGGGTGTTGCCGCGCTCTTTTTATTGTACAATTTTGCATCGTTGATATTATTCACGGCGCAATAGAGCACAAAATCCATCAGCGCAGGCACGACAGGCTCGCACCCTTCCGAATACAGAAAATCTTCCAGATGCGAATTTCCGAGCGGAGAATATTTGACATAGATCTCTCCGACGATGCCGACTTTCACTTTTTTTTCGTTGCTGCGCTTTACCTGCGAAAAGCGTTCCAGCATAGCTTTCGTCCATTTTTTATAGGAACGGTACTTATTTTTATCAATCGCCGTGCAAATGATCTGCAGACAATCTTCCCGCGCTTTGTCCGATGCGCCTTCTTCGAGTTCATACGGTTTGCACTGGTTGTACAAAGACATAAGCGTATCGCCGTAAAAGACGGAAAAAGCAAGTTTTAAAAGCGTTTTCAAGCCCATAGGGAATCCGCTGTCTTTTTCCAGACCCGCAAAATTGAGCGAGATCACGGGCACTTTCGGAAACTCCGCTTTGAGCGCTTTCCGGATCAGCGGAATATAATTGGACGCGCGGCAGCCGCCGCCCGACTGCGTGATCATCACAGCCGTGTGTTCCGTATCGTATTTACCGCTCTTCAATGCGTCGATAAACTGTCCCGTTACGCACAGCGCCGGATAACATGTATCGTTATGCACATGTTTCAATCCCTCGTCGATCACCGCGCGTGAATCATTGTGCAGGACCTCGATATCCCAGCCTTCTTTGCGCAAAAAATCCACAATGATCTCAAAATGGAAAGGCAGCATATCCGGGACAAGGATCTTGTGCGTATATTTCATTTCCGGTGTAAATTTAGGGTAATCGTCGCGAAAATCTGCGACCGTATCTTTATTTTCTTTCATCCGACCGCCTCTTCTGTTCTTCTATGGCGGCAAGCATGCTGCGCAGGCGTATCTTTACGACGCCGAGATTGTTGATCTCGTCGATCTTGATCTGCGTATACAGTTTGCCGCGGCTTTCCAGGATCGCCCGCACCTCGTCCGTCGTGATCGCGTCGATCCCGCAACCGAACGATACAAGCTGCACCAGGTTGATGTTCTCATGTTCCGTTACATATTCCGCCGCACGGTACAGACGCGCATGATAGGTCCATTGATTCAGGACATTGACGAGTACCTGTTTCCCTTTTTCAAATACGCTGTCCTCTGAAAGGACCGCCACATCCAAAGACGTGAGCAATTTTCCGATGCCGTGATTGATTTCCGGATCGATATGATAAGGACGCCCGGCAAGCACGACGACCGCCTTTCCTTGCTGCTGCGCTTTTTCCAGGATCTCCGCGCCCTTTTTACGAATATCCGCATGGTATGCGTTCAGACGGGCAAACCCTTCCTTCAGCCCCTTTGCAATTTCTTTGGATGACAATTTGAAGCGGGCCAAGGCGCGCATCAATGCGCGGACTGTCGTCTTTTCGTCATTCAAATCGAGATACGGCATTATAAAATTATTATCATGGAGCCGTTCGTTGTTCGCCTTCAGGAGTTCGGGATAATACGCAACCACGGGACAATTGTAGTGATTCATCGAATCATGCTCGTCCAGGTTATAACTTTCGCAAGGGAAGAAAATAAAATCCACGCCCTGGTCCAAAAGGCTTTCGATGTGCCCGTGCGTGAGTTTTGCGGGATAGCAGACCGTATCGCTCGCCACCGTATGCTGTCCTTTGAAATACAGTTTACGGGAGGACTGTTCACTCAATACGACTTCAAAGCCGCAGCTTTCGAAAAATCCCGCCCAGAGCGGCAGCTGCTCGTAAAACCCAAGCGCCAACGGAAGCCCTACCCTGCCGCGCCTGCCCTTCGAACCCGACACACTCTGCAGGATGCGTTCATATTTATAACTGTAAATGTCCAGTTCGTCCGAATGCGGTTTCAGCCCCGCACCCTTTTCGCATTTATTGCCCGAAATAAATTTTCTGCCGTCCGAAAACCCGATCACGTTGACATTGCAATGGGACGTACAGCCCTTACAAGTATGGCTTTTGGAAGTATATGTAAAATCTTTGAGTTCATTTTCGGAGATGATCGTGCTCTCACCGACGATGTTTTCCTTTGCATACAGCGCCGCGCCGAAAGCCCCCATCAGGCCGGCAATACCCGGGCGGACAACCTTTTTACCCGTTTCCAGCTCAAAGCAACGCAGAACCGCGTCATTGAGAAACGTTCCGCCCTGCACGAGAATGTTCTTGCCCAGCTCATCGGGCGTTTTTGCACGGATCACCTTATAAATCGCGTTTTTGACGATGGACGAGGAAAGTCCCGCAGAAATATCTTCCACGCTCGCGCCTTCTTTTTGCGCCTGTTTGACCGAACTGTTCATGAATACAGTACAGCGGCTGCCCAGTTCGACAGGGTGTTTCGCAAAAAGGCCGAGTTTGGAAAACTCGTCGATCCCCATCCCCATCGCCTTTGCAAAGGTCTGGATGAATGATCCGCAGCCCGACGAACATGCTTCGTTCAGCATAATATTATCGATGGCACCGTTCTTTATCTTGAAGCATTTGATGTCCTGCCCGCCGATATCGATGATAAAATCCACCTTCGGATTAAAATGAAGCGCAGCCTTGAAATGCGCCACCGTTTCCACGATCCCGAAATCCGCTTTGAGCGCCGCCTTCAGCATATCCTCGCCGTACCCCGTAACCGCCGCACCGCAAATACGGACACGCCCGCCAGCCAGCGAATAGATTTCGCGCAGACGCTCCAGAACGATATCCAAAGGCTGTCCGTTGTTGGACTGATAATGCTGATACAATAATTTACAGTCGGGCGTGATCAGGACCAGTTTTGTCGTCGTCGAACCGCTGTCTATGCCCAGATAAGCATCTCCCCGATACGTTTTGATGTCGGCAAATTCCAGATCGCTCGCCTTGTGTCTCGCTACAAACTCGTCGTATTCTTCCCTGTCTTTAAACAGCGGTTCGCCTGTTACGATATCATCGCTCTCCCGCGCCGAAGCGATCCTCGAAATGATTTCCGAGAGCGGCATCGCCTTTGCATTTTTTGAATACAGAGCCGCACCGATCGCCATAAAACAGGGTGCATTGTCCGGAAAAACAGCATGTTCGTCGTCCAATCCGAGCGTATCTTTGAACGCTTTGCGAAGTCCCTTTATAAAATACAAAGGCCCGCCCAAAAACAGAACTTTGCCTTTAATGCGCCTGCCCTGCGCCAATCCAGAAACCGTCTGATCCACGACCGCCTGAAAAATGCTCGCGGAAATATCTTCTTTTTTCGCGCCCTGGTTCAAAAGCGGCTGGATATCCGACTTCGCAAAAACGCCGCAACGCGATGCAATCGGGTAGACCTTCTCCGCCTGCAAAGACAGTTTGTCCATTTCATCGACGGTAATATTCAGAAGCGTCGCCATCTGATCGATAAACGCGCCCGTACCGCCTGCGCACGAACCGTTCATGCGCTGTTCCGTACCGCCCGTGATAAAGATGATCTTGGCATCCTCGCCGCCCAGTTCCACCGCCGCGTCGGCGTCGGGATAGTATTTCCGTATGGCCGTAAATGCCGCCTGCACTTCCTGCACAAAAGAGATGTGCGCGCGCTCGGCAAGCCCCAGCCCCGCCGAACCCGTTATACTCACCTGAAACTCCCCTTTGCCAAACTTTTCTTCCACAATGGATAGCTGGTTCAGCACACATTCCTTCACGCGCGCAAAGTGCCTTTCATAACTCGTATATAAAATTTCGTACGTTTCAGAAAGGACGCAGACTTTAACCGTCGTCGAGCCCACGTCAATTCCCATAAATTTCGCCATAACCGCTTACTCTCTTTCAAGAAAATTGTAAAGTAAAAAAACAATGATCGCAAATAGTCTGTGATTTGTTTTATTTTAGCACAAATTCGGGAAAATTTCAATAATTCCAAGCCGTTTATTCCCATACAATTTCAGGCAGTTTTTCTTGTTTTGACAGACACTTCATACAAACAGTTCAGTTTTTCCGCTTGATGTTTTCCGAGCAATGCAGCCGTTTTTTATTAAAGCAACGAAAAAGTCCGCGGCCCGAAAACAATTTTGCGAGCCGCGGATTTTTCCGCAATGCGGTCATTTGCAAAGACAAGTATTCATTCTGAATTACGATCGAATAAAGGACGAAAAACAAAATTCGCCCTTTTTAAGGCTTATTTTAAACGTCCTTTCAACAAACCATTGCAAAAGAATTTATTTTTTTGAAACCTTACGCGCACTGTATTTTCGCCTTGTGGCGTCTCCGCCGCGGATATGCCGCTCTGCCAGATTTTTTTGAAGCACCTGCCGCACTTCTCCCCAGAGAAGAAGATCAATTTCTTTCAGGCGTTCCGTAACGTCTTTATGTACGGTCGATTTGCTGATGTTAAAATGTTTTGCGCAATCGCGCACCGTCGCTCCCGTCTTTAAAATGTATTCCGCACATTGGCGTGCGCGGCGCTCCATATACTCCCACACTCTTTTATACCCCCGCTTCCTGTTATCGCAGTAGTATATTCTATGTCGCTTTTTGACGGTTTATGACGCTTTTATCCGAAATACCGTCAAATCGCAAACATGTACGGAATGCTCATCGGGATGCGAGATCCGCTTTCCTTCTCAGTTTTCCCCTGTTTTGATTGGCAAGACTTCACGCGGCTGCACCTTGCGCTTACACATCGCCCGTTACAGGAAATGATAAGTTCAGAAATTTGTAAAGCATCCTCTCCGATACAGTGATGACCTTGAACGGAGTAAATGCATAACGGCTCCCCGAATCAGTATTTGCCTGCTTCTCATACAGAAAGGCAGCCCCTTCCATGACTATCGCATGGAAGGGACTGCCTTCTCCGAAACAACTCGTCTGCGTATAAAAGAATGTACGTTGACCTGTTTATAAGACAAGGTTTCCCTGCTGATTTACATTCACCCGATCGGATTTGACACTGTCAGAAATTGCGCTGCCCGATCCCGAGTGCGTTTTTATTTACCAAATAACGGGTGTTACGCCATCCGTATCATAGTGCCAGTATTTGCCGCTGCCCGGATCCGTTTCGCTGTAGAAATATATTGTTGCACCCGTCAAACTCGTATTTCCCGAACTGATCTCTATGAGATCCCAATCGGACTGCGATCCGCCATAGTATACTTGTTTCAGAGCACTGTCGGAAGGAAAGGCAGATGACGTGATATGAATCACGGTTTTCGGAATAACGATCGTCTTGAGTGCGCTGCATCCTGAAAAAGCCCATAACGCTATACTTGTAACACCTTCCGGGATCACTATGCTCGTTAAACTTTTACAGTTTTCAAAAGCCCTTTCGCCGATACTCCTAACCGTATCCGGAATGACAACATTATTTAACCGCGTACACTGACGGAATGCGCTCCCTCCTATGGCCACCAAATTTTTACTTAAAACAACGTTATTCAGATACTCACATGCATAAAATGCATTGACTCCGATGTTCAGCACGCTGTCCGGCATAACGACGCTGGTGAGGTTATCATAATCATTGAAGCCATTTCCTAAACTGACGACTCCTTCGGGAACGACCAAGTCGGTAACAAGTGTTCCGCCAAGGAATAAATTTTTTCCGCCCGATAAAAGAGTCCCTTGTTCTATGTAGATTGCACAGAACGATGCCAGATCGCTGATATGTATATTTTGCAGTGCGGAACAACCCGTAAAAGCCCCTTTGCCGATTCTTGTAAGCGACGAAGGAAGATAAATATCCGTAATTCTGCTCAGATTTGCAAACGCCGACGGAGCTATGTAGGTAAGGCCTTCTGAAAGAATGATCGTTTTCAGCGAAGAAGGAATATTATTCGTTGAAAAATAATTTCCGATCGTCTGATCAGCAATGGGCAACGTCAAAGAAATGAGGGATTGACAATTTATAAACGCCATATCTTTAATTTCTGTTACGCAATCCGGCACGACAAGCTCCGTTACCAAAGTATCCGTAACTCCTGTAATGATACAATAATCCTTTCCTGCAATAAAGGAGAACGGCTCCAGATCTTTTCGCAGCGAATATCTTGCTTCATACACCGTATTTTCTGCAGGCATGGTAAAACTGTATGAAGCGCCCTGCGAAACAAGGCTATCGCCGCTATACCAACCTGTAAAATCATAAACAGGATAGGATTCGGCAGTAATCGTAACTTTTCCGCCATAAGCATAACTGCCGCTTCCTTTTAACTGTCCGTAATCGCCGACGCATTCCAAAGTCAACTCATATGCAATAGGGGTATAAATCGCCTCAACCGTCCTATCGCCGACAACCAGCGTGTATTCCTCCCATTGTCCGATATAACCGGTTTTTGCGGGTACGGCAGGTTCTGCGACGGATGTATTGTCCGCAGTATACGCAACTGTTTCTACAAGAACACCGTCTGCAACAAACGCGACAGTATACTCTTCTGCATCTGTCCCGCTTTGAGCGCCGATATTTGCGATCTTCTGCCAGACTCCATCAACTTTATTGTAAATATCATTGGTTACGGAATCAAAGTAGAAGTCTCCGTCTTTCCCCCGGTTGGGTTCAGGAGCCGTAGTTCCGGTCAGCCATGTCGCACCGTCTTGCCCGTCCTGGCCAGCTTCACCGGCATCTCCTTTCTCGCCTTTGAGCCCTTGCTCACCTTGTGCACCGGTCGCACCTTTAATATTTGCAATGGCTGATCCCCAGCCGTCTTCGGTCTTTTGATAAATGTCGCAGGTTGAAGTATCCAAATAAAGATCCCCGACATTGCCCCGGGCTGAATCAGGAATTCCGCTGCCCGTCAGCCAAACCGAACCATCTTTTCCATCTTTTCCGACGATCACACCCAAATTCTTTTCTGCACTGCTATCTGTCAAAACTACGATCAGTTCGCCCTGCTCATTGATCGTGATCGAAGAAATGCCAACGCCGTCTTTCCCGGACGCACCGTCTTCTCCCTGTGCACCGTCTTTGCCCACAACTTTACCTGCATTGATCGAAGTACTTCCGTCCGTTAATGTGATGATCAGTTCGCCGTTTTCGTTGATCGAAGCATTTTGAATCCCTATGCCTTGATCCCCCTGCGGCCCCTGCGCGCCTTCTTCACCTTTTTCACCGATAACATTTCCTACATTTACATCCGTACCATTATCCAACGAAATAACGAGCTCGCCTTTGTCATTTATGACTGCCCCCTGTATTCCAACGCCTTGTATGCCCTGTTCGCCCTGCTCTCCGGTTTCGCCTTTTTCTCCTGTAACTTTGCCGGCATTTACCGTCGTTTCGTTCGTCAAAGTAATCACAAGTTCACCGTTTTCGTTAATGGCCACACTTTGTATGCCGATGCCTTGAACCCCTTGCTGGCCCTGAGCACCTTCCGCTGCAATACCAGTATCGACCTGGCCGATCCACCAATTCCCGTTTTCACCAATAAAAGGCGTTAATCCGTCTTCACCTTGAGGGCCCTGTTCACCCTGTTCGCCTTGGGGGCCCTGTTCGCCCTGCTCGCCCTGAGGGCCCTGTTCGCCCTGCTCGCCCTGGGGGCCCTGTTCGCCCTGCTCGCCCTGGGGGCCCTGTTCACCCTGCTCGCCCTGGGGGCCCTGTTCACCTTGCTCGCCTTTGGGGCCTTGTTCACCGACAAGCGAAGTAAGCCACTCGGCCAAAGTGCCGTCAAATCCATTTTCTACTGCCAACTGATACGCCGACTTGCCGTCCTCGCCCGTACTTCCGGGAGCACCGACCAGAGTAGCAAGCCACTGATCCACTGTTCCTTGATAGCCGTTTTCTACCGCCAATTCATAGGCCGATTTGCCGTCTGCGCCGGAGCTGCCGTTTTCGCCAACAAGAGACAGCAGCCACTCCGCCTCAGTTCCCGTATAACCGTCTTCTACCGCCAATTCATAGGCCGACTTACCTTCCGCACCGCGTTCACCTTGTTTCACGTTTACTGCGAAAACTATTGAGAGCACGATCGCCAGCAAGGCAACAAGAAAACAAGCTGCCACAGCTATCAATAATTTCTTGTTTGATATCATATTTCCGTCAATATTTTGTCTCATAACTTCCTCCGATCATTTACTGGTGTTGTGTATTTGCACAAATCAAAACGGCTGCGGTAACACATGACAAAGCGATCTCTCCGATCGCCCTCCCCCTTCTTTTTTTATGCATTACTTTCCTCCTTTTTATTAAAAATCTTACTTATAGTTTAATCTTTTGCCTTTAATTTGACAAGGTTTCACATGACAGATCTTGTCAGTTCTGTTCACTCTGTAACGATATTCATTCTTTTTCCCGAAAGCTGCATAGGTATCCCTATACGAGAGCATATGCACACACAAAAAAACGCTATCTCTCAAAGATAACGGTAACCGTTCGGCAATCAAACATTCTGAACATATTTTGTAAAAAAGAACTGCGACTGCCGATGAATTTGTCAGACGTCAAAAAAGGGGTAATTTTTATGTTTTTACAACCATTCATAGCAACAACGCCGTCTTTGATATTCCATGCACCCGTTGTTCCCGTTACGGTGATTGCATTATATCACAATTTTTTACGTTTTTGTTCAGCCTTGTTCGCGAAATGACCCGCATTATTTGCTCAATTTGCCGCACTTTAGGCTGAATCGCTTCTATACGCCTTTCGTTTCGGATGCATAAAACACGTTTTTTCTGAAGAAACTCAAAAAGACGCTTTGCTGCAAAATTTCCTTAACTTAGACGGTTCATTCATTATGCGTACACTGCGATCCTGCCGTTCTCCGTTGTTGCATGCAGACTTTTAAAAATCAAACTCTCAGACAGCGTGCCGTCCGACACGTCTGCTTTTCCTGCATTTACTCCCATGCAGTTTTTCGTCTGACGGCCGATAAACCGACAGCCGCCGCGGCAGAAAAATTTTTTCTTTTCACAGCCAAAAATAAAAGGCGGAGAGCTTACGCTTTCCGCCTTCCTGTTTGATATATTCAATATTCCAAATAAACTCTGTTCCTTCACTGCTCTCTGTGTATTGTAAATTTACCGCTGTTGAAATGATTTGCATAAACAACGTCGATTTTTTTCGAATGTTTTCCTCGCATCGTATGCGTTCTGTACACGCTTAATTTTCCATGCTCTCTTTACGGCCGTAAATCCCTTTCGGTTTAAGGATTTATCCAAAATGTCGTAAAAACGCAGACACGTACGGAATGATCATCGGGATGCGAGATCGGTTTCTTTCTCAGTTTTCTCCTGTTTCGTTTGGCAAGACTTCGCGCGCCTCTTTCCCTTCATAAACGCGGACCTGGTTGTGTATGCGGATAAACTCAGATTTTCGAGCCTCGATGTCCGGTACATTTTCGCCGGCTAAGCTTTGTACGATATCTTCCGTTAATTTCTCCAGCTTGCATTTATTTTCTTCATACAATTTTTTTTGTTCGAGCTTTTCGCGATACGCCTCCTTGCTTTCCGTATCGACCTGAACGGTACCGTCTTTTTTTATAAGGAACCATACATCCTCTTTTTCAAACCCGACGACCTGTTCAAATCCATCGGTGTCAGGACGAATATCCTCTTGTTTAGCGACGTCGGAAAACGAAACTGCCTTTCCGTTCTCATCAAATTTTACAAACATTATAAGTACCTCCTTACAAGAATCGAATTGACTGTAAACCTGCCGTCCTGCCCATTGAAACTCGTACCGGAAACCGTGATTGTTGCAGTGGAAGCGTTCGATTGCAAAACTGCTACGGCAGTTTGTTTGGACAAAGAACTGTTGATACCGACCAGGACAAACGAACCGATCTCGCTTCCGTCCACACGATGCGCCACGGAATACTTATACTCCAATGCATTCAAATCCGACCAGGTATAGCTTACAAAAACATAATCTTCGTTCAAAACTTTAAAATTTGCGACCGTCGTACCGCTTTGAGTCGTATTTGTGATCGTTACAAATGTATTGGAAACCACATATTCTGCTATACCGTCCCGAAAAATATTTCTCCAATTGTTTGACGTTATTCCGTTCACGGTCAAAGCAGCGCTGTCCAAAATAAAAATTTGTGCCGTTGTACCGGAAACGGTAATCGTCCCCGAACAATTTATAAAATAATATTTTCCCGAAGCAGATACGCTGCCCGATAAAGTACAGCCGATATACGTTTTCCCTGCCTGAACGGACGAAACCGATTTACCGATGATCAAATGGCTTTCATTGTTGATCTGCAAAGCATTTTTTATGGTATCTTCCGAAGACAGCGCCCCGATATTGCTGCGCGCCTGCTGCTGATTTGCCGACGATAGGCTCTGTGCACTGAAGCGCACCACATCCGCAAGCTCTGTTTTTGCCGCGTAAGTATCAAAGATGACATTCCCTTTACCGTCCTGCTCGGCCTGCACGGCCGTTTGTGCAGAATCGGCAAAGGAAGCCTTTCCGACTTTTGTCGCACCGCTGACGATATTATCGACATCCTCTTTCTGTGCAAAATCGCCGCCGACGATCTGCTGTACTTCCTCTAAAGCATCCTGCGCCGCTTTGGCAGAATTCGCGGAATTTTCCGCGCTTCTTGAGGCGTTGGCCGCAAGAGCCGTACATTGATCCCGATCGTTTTTCGCCGATTCGGCATCTCTTGCGGCGGATATCATAGCGGAATTTGCCTGTGCAGCACTTTCCGATGCCGCAGCCGCCGAACTTTCGGCCGCAGATCTGTCTTCCGCCGCCTGCGCAGCCAGTTCGAACACATCATCAAAACGGCAGATTTCTTCCCAGCTGTCCGAAGCAAGTTTTCCCGATTCATCGTACGGTGGCTGCGTATTTCCGTCGGCCAGCGAACGCACAAAACTTCCGTGCTCATACGCGTCCGGACAATAAACGATTTCCCGAAGCGAATAGGCAAAAGCAGAACTGAAGCCGAACAGAGCGCGTGCAGCGTACGCAGAATTGTGAAGTTCCGACATGATCTGCGAAATCACTGCCAGGATCTTATCATACGAGTCATTTTCTGAACCGTCGGGCAGTTCCCCCGCAACACCCTGATCGACCGTAAACATTACATCCCGCAAAGCGGTTATTCCCTGCCCGTAACTGCAGTAAAACTGCGCAATCACCTGCCCGTAGCGCGACGTTACCAATGCCGGTATATTCGTTCTCCAGCCGTATAAGGTACCCTCTTGCGCCGTAAGGATCCCTTCCACCGGCCCGATAAACTGCATATAATATTTTTGTGTACTCTCTCCCGTAGGCAGACAAAACGCAACGGATAGCTGTGCGTTTTCGGCAACGGGCGCTACGACCGTGATCGTATTCGCATCCGCTGAGCCCTGCCGTATATGTTCCGGAATACAACGCGTAGATCTTCCGGAATGATCGAAAAAATAAATCATGTATAATTTTCCTCCTTTACTCCCGCACGATGATCGCCCGCCCTTCACCCTGCCCTTTCATTATATTGACCGATCTGCACCGAAGCAAGACTGGATGACAATATTTTATTGCATTGCTCCGTTCCTTTTACAGTTCCCCCGTTTTGCGAAAACAGATATAATCTCAGTAGAAAAGTGGATGCATCGTGCGTAATACAGCCGCAAATCAGCCGCTCTCCTCCCAAAATCAAAAACGACGAGAAAAGGATTGAAGAAGACAGAAAACGAGCAGGCAGACGAAAATTTTTCGTCTGCCTGCTCGTTTTCATCTGTATGTTTTATTTTTCCGAATCCTTATTTTCCGATCCCTTCGCACCGCCGGCATCGGCAGGATCGGTATTTTGCAAAGTATTTTCGTCCGACCCGTCAACGTCCGAACCCGAATTTTTCACAGGATCATCCGAATGAATTTGCTCCGCCGCTTGCGCAGGCACTTCCTGTAGTGCCGCATCTGCCGTCTGCACGGGATGCGTCGGATCCTGTGCTTGCGAAACGGTTTGCTTTTTGAAGATTTTTTGTTTAAACAAGCTCCATATAGAAGAAAATTCGATTTGACGGAAACAAATACCCCGTAAAATATCAAAGCTGACCTGTCTTGTCTTTTTAAAGAACATGGGAGCCAGAATGCAGACAAAAAACTCGGAAACGATCGTTGCAAACGCCGCACCGCTGGCTTCGAATCTCGGTATCAGCAGCGCGTTCATCCCTGCATTGAGAAGAACTGTCGTGACGGCAAAAATCATGATAAATTTCTGCTTTTCTTCACAGATCAGCTGCGCACTGCGTACTGTGCCGAGATATGCAAAAGCGATATTCCACGTCAGAAGCATTGTGGGAATGACGGACGGAATATAACTTTCGCCATAGAAAAACGGGATAAAGAAAGGCGCAATCACATCGATGGCGACCGATGCCGCCGTACTGATCCAGAAAACCATACAATACAGTTGTCTGGCCCTGAGCCTGTAAAGTTCCGGATTCGCTTTATCCCCATGCGCCTCATAGATCAACGGTGTGAAAGAAGTGATGATCGCCGCAATCACAAATACCCACGCATGGCTGATCGTGTAAGCGACATTATAGTAGCCGACGCTTTCGGTTGAACCGAGCATCGCCTTGAGCATGATTTTATCCAGCGAAGAATATAAGACGGAAATTGTTCCGGAAACGACAAAGGGCAAACTCTGCCGGAGCAAAATTTTTGCGACGGACAAGGAAAATTTCCACCGCGCGCCTTTGTGTATGACATAAGTAAAAATCATGCAAATTGCGACCACGGCACTGTCGAGCGTTGTAGAAAACGCAAACCAAAGGACGCTTTTGCCTGCGACAAGCAGATACACTTTGTATAGCTGCATCAAAATGTATGCAACCAGGGAAATGATCGTGGGATATTTTGATTCCAGCCTTGACTGGTAATAATATGTGATATGATCGAACGAAGCCAGAACCAGCGTTCCCGACTGCAGCAACGCACAAAACCACATGATCGTATCGTTGCGATTGAGGACTACGACCGTACCGAAAACCGCAAAATAGGCGACAGCGGACGAAATAAGCTGCAGCGTTATAGCTGTTCCGATGATCTGACCGCTCTTTTCCCGATCAGCGATCAATTCTTTCACGATAATATTGTTTAACCCGAGATTGGACAGCGCCGTAAAGACGGTGATGATGGTCGTAACATATCCGATGATGCCGTAATTGCTCGGGCCGAGATATTTTGCCGTCAGGATACTGATTACAAACCCTACCAGCGATTTAATGACCTGTCCGCCGATAATCCAGGATGTATTTTTTAAAAATTTATTTTTCATTGTTTTCTGAAACGCCGAATGATTCACCGGCAAACAGCCGCCCTTTCAACGGCGTTCATCTGCCATACTGTTGTTGCCTTCCGTTCCGTGTCCGCGGCAGCAATTTTTTATTCCTGCCCGATAACAATTCCATTTTCTAAAACAGGCCAAACGCGCCGCCGAAAATTATTGCGGGCACTCGGGCTCCCGTCCGTCATCTTTCGGGCTTTTCCTCCAGAAATTTTGCAGGATCTTTGCTTCGGAACAAATGCCGTGTTCGATTTTTATATCTTTTTTTTCGATCAGCCTTTCATACAGCATCCGAAGCCGTTTTGCCGCGACGTCTGCGTTCCATTCTTCCGCGATCGTATCATAAGCGGCTTGTCCGATCTTCTTTCGCAATGCGCCGTCGTTTACGAGCCGCTTTACAATGCCGTACATCTCATCCGTATCTTTGTAATTGTAAATAAACCCGTTTACGCCGTCATCCACCAAAAACGGAACCGAACCGATCGCATGACATGCGACCACCGCACAGGCGCTGTTCATTGCTTCATTCAGCACGGCGCCCCAGCCCTCATTAAAATCGCTCGTAAAAAGAAATATGTCCGCATTTTCCATGTATTGGCGCACTTGTTCGGGGTGCATGGCCCCGTGCAGAAAAACATAGCCGTTCAGCCCCGCTTTTTCAGCCGTCTCCGCCACAGAATCCTGCATCGGGCCTGAACCTATCATATCCAGCTGAAACGCAAAGCCGTCGTTTTTGAGCCGCTCGGAGATCTTGACCGCAATTTCCGGATGTTTCCAATCCAAAAAGCGCCCTGCCCACAGGATCTTTACTTTGCCTTTCTGACTTTTCCCCGCCAAAAGCTGATCGACATCATACTTCACCGTTTCGGGAAAATATCCCCACTTAAAACATTTACCTTTAAAATTATGATAGATACTGCAATCGTAAGCCGTGTAAGCGCTCGCGCAGAGCATGTATACTTTGAAAAAATTAAAATATTTTCTGTGCAGAAGATTGCTGAGAAAATGATGCAGATCGCGATACGGACGGATGTCCCCTTCGCCCGTTTTAAACCACCTTTCGCTGTACAAAAAGACGGGTTTGTTTCGCAAAACACGAAGCCAAAGCCATTTCATGGGGCACGAGCCCGCAACGACAAGATCGGCTTCCCCGATCAGCTTCATGGCCTTTCGGAATTGCTCTTTACTTTCATAAGCCCGCACGATCCATGGAGCAGCGGTATTCATGTCTTGCCACCCGCCCTGCATACGATCGCCTTCCATCGGTTCGCTCGCTATGAAAGTATAATCGGTATCGGGAAGCGCCGCCAGTGCGCGCGATAAATAAAGCTGATGATGATTCATATAATTGGAACAAAAGACGATTTTCATCTGCGCGACTCCTGAATTTTACTGTCCGCCGATCCAGTTTTTGAAGGCTCAAACAGCGACTTTTGCACCGTACCCGAAGAATATACTTCATTCAGTTTTGCCGTCATTCCGTTTAAAAGGAACCACAACAACAAAACGATCGGAACTCCGTCCAAGATTGTCTCGATCATGCAGTTGATCATGATCGAAACATACTCGGAAAGCAAAATATACCGCAGGGAAACGGGCACTTTTTTATTTTTAAACAACTTCACTATATTCACAAAAGTCATGACTGTATAAGCTAAATATAGCAGTCCGACGAGGATCCCCGCGTTCTGTATGATATCCAGCCAAAGATTGTGCGCATAGTTTCCGCATAACTGCCGAAACTCGGCACCGCCGAACGGGTATTGAAACATATATGCTAACGTTCTGTACCAATAGGTAAACCGCGGATCCAGCCCGCTGCTCTCATCCCGATTAAAAAGAGGTGAGTTCAATATCTTTTCGCGTATTCCGAAAATATTGAAAATAAAGACGATCAGCAGCACAAAAAACGCGGCAACCAAGAAAAGAAACACATATTTGAGTTTATGCGGCGTTTTTCTGTTTTCTGCAATAAAAACGATCAGAATCGTCAGAAACGATAACGCGGGCAAGAGTAAACCTGTTCTCGTTGCCGTCGCCATGGAGTTAAGAATGGTAGCGGCAAACAGAAATACCGCCAAAATCTTAATCAGCTTTCCGCGCATAACAAACAAAGCGGGAAAAAATAAGGCGACTCCCATCGTAAAAAATACATTTTGCTGCGTGGCCGCCAGATAACTCCCCGTCCAGATATCGATCGGGTTGCGTCCTTGCGTAGCAAAGTCATGATTGATCAGATTTATAAAACCATGCAAAAACATCCCCAAAGCGACGACAAGGATCAAAACAATCATTTTCCTTGTGCCTTCACTTCCCATCTGACGGCCGATCCCATACATAGCCAGTACGCCGACTGTCCATTGCAGAACAACGGACCATGTAATACCATAATTAAACGAATAAAAAATAGTATACAAAAGGAATGTGATCATCAACAGGAAAAATTCCGCATTGAAAACGATCGGGGTATTTTTCTGCACCAAACGAATCAGCCAAAGCACCGCAAGAACCGCGATGTATTCGGATTGCTGACCTAAAAAACGAAAAGCAAGCAAAAACAAAACGAGAAACATCAAAATCTCGATCATAGAAAAATGATTCTCTT
>CASEWU010000003.1 GCA_949291725.1 uncultured Bacillota bacterium | reverse complement strand
CTAAATGCAGGCGCCTTTTTCAAATCTTTACTTTTTAGCCGGAACAATTTTATCTTTTCCGCCCATATATTTGCGAAGCACTTCCGGAATCGTAACGCTCCCGTCCGCATTCAGATGGTTTTCCAACAACGCGATGAGCATGCGCGGCGGAGCAACCACCGTGTTGTTCAAGGTATGCGCAAAAGCGTTCCCCTTCTCCGTTTTATAACGAATACCCAAGCGGCGCGCTTGCGCGTCTGTCAGGTTTGAACAACTGCCCACTTCAAAATACTTCTTCTGGCGAGGGCTCCATGCTTCTACGTCAACACTCTTATATTTCAGATCCGCAAGATCACCCGAGCAACATTCCAGTGTCCGAACAGGGATCTGCATCGAAACAAAAAGCTCGACTGTATAAGAATACAGTTTTTCAAACCAAGCCTTGCTCTCTTCCGGTTTACAGATCACGATCATCTCCTGTTTCTCAAACTGGTGAATCCTGTAGATGCCGCGCTCTTCGATACCGTGCGCCCCCTTCTCCTTCCTAAAACACGGTGAATAACTCGTAAGTGTGAGCGGCAATTCCTTTTCATCCAGAACCGTGTTCATGAATCTGCCGATCATGGAATGCTCACTTGTTCCGATCAGGTACAAATCTTCCCCTTCGATTTTATACATCATTCCGTCCATTTCTTCGAACGACATAACACCGGAAACCACCTCGCTGCGAATCATGTACGGAGGAATCACATAAGTAAATCCTTTATCGATCATAAAATCGCGGGCGTACGTAAGAACGGCCGAATGCAGACGCGCGATATCACCCAGTAAGTAATAGAATCCCTGTCCGCTTGTACGGCGCGCTGAATCCAAATCAATACCGTTAAGATTTTCCAAAATATCAAGATGATACGGCACCTCAAAAGGTTTCTCGACCGGTTCCAAGAAACGCTGACGCTCCACATTTTCCGAATCGTCTTTTCCGATCGGCACATCGTCCGCAATGATGTTCGGGATCGCCATCATATCCTGCTTTAATTTCGCAGATATTTCTTCCGTTTGTTTTTCAATTTCGGCAATACGATCGTTGTTTTCCACGACCTCCTCTTTTACCTTTGCCGCTTCCTCCGCTTTCTTTTCGCGCATCATTTTTCCTATCTGAGCGCTCAGGGAATTGCGCTTCGCACGGCGCGCATCGCCCTCCGTCTGCAACTCACGGCGCTTTGCATCGAGCGCCAGAACTTCGTCTACCAGAGGAAGTTTTTTATCCTGAAATTTTTTCCGAATGTTCTCTCTCACGGCTTCCGGATTATTCCGCAAAAAATTAATATCGATCATGAATTTGCCTCCGTATTTCTTTCATCTATTATTTTAAAACAATTTTTTCGTTTTGGCAATAGATTGCAGGCTATTTTGTTAATTTACTTCTTTTTTTCCGAATCGCTTTTTTACTGACCGTAAAAAAATGAATAAATTGTTTGTTTTCAAATATATTTTATGGTATAATGTTATTATTGAAATTCGATTTTTAAATCAACAGGAGAATGTATGGACAAAAAGACAAAACTGTTCGGCCGCATCTCACAAAAAGACAGCGCCCCCTCCGACAAAAATTCCGTACAGAAAACAAATACTGAAAGTTCTGCTCTCCGTGTAGAAGATTATGTAAGAGAAAAACTTTCCGCCTCGGATACAGATAAACAACCTGATCCATCCGAGCAGGATATCGAAAAAATCAAAAAACAATTTCACAAGAAAAAAAAGCAGGCTACTGCGCCATCTGAAGTACGGCGTTATTCACCCGACTTACAGAAAGGGCTTTCTTCTTCGCAAGTCAGCGAACGCTTTTCACATTTTCTTTTTAACGATACAAATCAGAAATATTCTAAATCTTACGCCAGTATATTTATCGGTAATCTGTGCACTTTCTTTAACCTTTTGTGCATCCTTGCCGCTGCTGCACTGGTTTATTCCGGCGCAAGCGCTTCCCAGTTCCTTTTTGTCGTCATTTTTTCTCTGAACATCGGGTTCGGCATTGTTACCGAAATTATTGCAAAACGAAAAATTGACAAACTTTCATTACTGACTACCCCCACGGCTGTCGTCATTCGCGACGGCGAGAAACAGGAAATACATTCCAAAGACATTGTCCTTGACGACATCGTCGTGCTTTCTCTCGGAAATCAGATACCGGCCGATTGCATTCTCGCGGAAGGCAACATTGAAGTCAATGAATCTTTGCTGACAGGCGAATCCGTTCCCGTCAAAAAGGAGCCGGGCGATCTCCTGTATGCGGGAAGTTTTATTTCCAGCGGAACCTGCAAAGCCAGAGCTGAAAAGGTTGGGAAAAACACATATCTTAATTCCCTTTCTTCCAAAGCTAAAAAGTATAAAAAACCAAACTCGGAACTCATGCGTTCCACCAAACTCATCATTCTTATTGTCGGCCTGCTGATTATTCCTATCGCAGGATTTATGTTCCCGGTCAACTGGGCAAATTACAATCCGGCCTCCGGTCTTACCCAAATCAATGACACAATTCAGCGTACCGTTTCCATCGTGATCGGAATGATTCCGTCCGGCATGCTTCTTCTGACCAGCATCGCTCTTACGCTCGGAATTATCCGTCTCATGGCTCACAATACACTTGTACAGGATCTTTATTCTCTGGAAGGACTCGCCCGCGTTAACGTCCTTTGCCTCGACAAAACAGGGACGATTACAGACGGTCGCATGAAAGTAAACGACTGCATGCTTCTTTCTAACCCAACGGACTTTTCTATCAATGAGATCGTAGGATCGTGCCTTCATTCTTTGCAGGATAATAACCAGACTTCCATTGCACTATATAATTATTTCGGGCACAATACAACGCTGACTCCTACAGCAACCATGCCTTTTTCTTCCAAAAGAAAACTTTCCGCAGTATCGTTTGCAGAAATCGGCACCGTCGCGATTGGAGCTCCGGAATTTGTACTTAGCAGCGTTCCTGAAAAAATCAATAAAATCATTAATCAGTATGCCTCCATGGGGTTACGCGTCCTCATTGTCGCTTTATCGACAGGCAAAATTACCGGCGATAAATTGCCCGCAGCTTTCAAACCCATTGCCATTGTGTCCATTGCCGATAATATCCGCGACGACGCCGCTCAGACTATGCGCTGGTTTAAAGACAATGATGTCGCCATCAAAGTAATTTCGGGAGATAACCCTATAACCGTCTCAGAGGTTGCTAAACGTGTCGGGGTTTCCAATGCCGAAAAATATATTTCTTTGGAAGGATTAAACGAAAAAGAAGTTATCTCCGTCGCCAACAAGTATACGGTATTCGGACGGGTAACACCTGAACAAAAAGCGATCTTGGTCAAAGCCATTAAAGCAGAAGGAAACACGGTTGCCATGACAGGCGACGGCGTGAACGACATTCTTGCCATGAAAGAAGCGGATTGCGCTATCAGTGTCGCATCCGGAAGCGACGCGGCCAAAAATGTCAGCCATATTGTACTTTTGGATAACAACTTTTCATCCATGCCCCGCGTCGTATTCGAAGGTAGGCGCGTTATAAACAACATTCAAAACTCTTCATCCCTGTACCTGATGAAAACCTTCTTTACCACTATCTTTGCCATCATATCCATCATCGGCTGGGAACTCTACCCTTTTAAAACGAATAACTTGATGCTGCTGGAATTTTTTGTAATCGGTGTCCCTTCGTTCTTTCTCTCTCTCCAACCGAATACAAATCGCGTGCAGGGACGATTCCTGCCTACCGTACTTTCGCGCGCATTTCCATGTGCCATTGTCCTGGTCCTGGCAGTCCAGAGTACGCGGATACTTTCCAACTTGCAACCGCAGTATTTTGCTGAGCATTATGAAGAGATCTCAACCCTTATCATCACTTTTACAGGTCTTGTCATGCTCTACCGTGTCTGCATGCCCTTCAATATGTTTCGGGCAATTCTCTTCGCGGGCATGTGCGTTCTCTGCATACTCGGCATCACGCTTCTGCCGACAATGTTCCTCGGCAATCCCTATAAACCTGATTTCGTTTCGATCCTCTATATCATCGTCGTGATTTTACTTGCATTCCCTGTAACGGGAATCATGATCAAAATCTTTGACCACCTGCGATCATCCAAAAAAACAGATAATCGATTGGAAAATCGGATCTGATAATATCATATTCTGCCTATCGTATTCTGCCAGGAATTTATTCGATCAAACTATTTATTTTTAAGTCAACCATTTCCCGAAGCAACGCAAAATTTTAAAGGCGTAAAAAACGAAATGTTTTTTACGCCTTTCATTTTTTAAGTCTTTTCTTTTTTGTGGTTTGCAAATCGTATAAACTGTTTTTATAATTTCCCTTGCTGCATATATAAGTTCCATATGATTTGGCAAGATAAAAGCCGCGGCGCGCAATGCGCCGCGGCTTTAAAAGTATTTTTCAAAAAATCGTATCTCTCGCTCATTCAAAGAATATCATTCTTTACTCTTTTTGTCAGAGAAAAATTCATGATAAACAGCGCGGACGCATTTTTCATAATCATCGTTATCGATACCGACAATGATATTCAACTCGCTGGAACCCTGATCGATCATCCGAACGTTGATCCCTGCATCCGACAGTGCCTTGAACAAACGGGCGGAAGTACCTATGCTGGAAGCCATACCATGCCCAACCGTCGCAACCAGCGCGATGTTTTCCAAGACACGCACATAATCCGGATGAACCGCATCACGAATTTCCTCCAGCAACTGTTCCAAAAGTCCATCCGTAAGATATTTACTTTCAATCACCAACGATAATGTATCGATCCCTGACGGCATGTGTTCAAAGCAGATCTTATGATCTTCCAGGATCGACAACACTTTGCGGGCAAAACCGATTTCTCCGTTCATCATCGATTTTTCAAGATAGATGACCGTAAAATCTTTTTTACCGGCAATACCCGTAACCGTATTCCCGCGGGAAACGTATTTTTTCGAAGGTAAAATCAAGGTACCCGGATCTTCCGGGCGGAACGTGTTCTTGATTTTTATCGGGATATCTCCTTTCCGTACAGGAAAAATTGAATCGGCATGCAATACGTTCGCTCCCATGTAAGAAAGCTCACGCAACTCTTTGAATGATATTACCTCAATTCGTTCGGGACTGTTCACTATGCGCGGATCACATGCCAAAAAACCGCTGACATCTGTCCAGTTTTCATACAGATCCGCATTTACCGCTCTCGCAATAATAGATCCGCTGATATCGGAACCTCCACGAGAAAAAGTCTTAATATTCCCGTTCGTATCCGTACCGTAAAAGCCTGGAATTACAGCTTCCTTGCATGCGCCCAACTTTTCAGCGATGATCGGATAAGATTTCGCTTCGTCAAAGGCTCCATTCGCATCAAAGAAAATAATATCTTTGGCGTCAACAAACGTCCAACTTAATTTTGCCGCAATAATACGTGCATTCAGATATTCGCCGCGCGAAGCCGTAAAATCCGCACTCTTTCTCTCATTGATCTCTCTTTCCGTTTCATCAAGAATAGCGCCGATATCAAAAGCGCTCATTCCCAATTCTTTCACAATGGAAGTAAAACGCGTACGGATCTTGGAAAACGTGTCAGCACAGTGCCCTTTTTCCTTCGCCTCGCGATAGCATTCATACAACAAATCCGTAACTTTCGTATCCCCTGAATAACGCTTGCCCGGCGCCGATACAACGGCATATTTTCGCGCAGGATCGCTGTGCAATATCTCACAAACCTTCAATATATTTGTACCGTCCGCCAAAGACGAACCGCCAAATTTACATACGACCGGTTTCATTTATCTGATCTCCTTGCCCTCGATGTAATATCTTTTCTCTTCACTTTCACCCATCGAAAACGTCTTGCGCGGTAAACTCCCGAAACGCAGGACTTGCCCGAACAATTGACCTTTATCCATTTTCGGCAGACAAATCCCGACATAATCAGGATTCTCCCGCGTAAGCTGCGCCAACGCCTCTTCCCCATGAATATAATCCACGCTTCCGCCGCGTTTTGTCAAATATTCCGAAATATAGGAATCGACCATGCGCACGGCATCCGCTGCTTCTTTAGGCAAAGAAATGCTCTGCTTCTTTCCGCCCGCGTAAAGAGCTCCGTTCCCCTTGCCGCTTTCCATAAAACGGTTTATAAAATCCGCTGCATCCACACCCTTTACAAGGCGATGAATCGCTTCAAAACGTATCCCTTCATCGTAAAGATTAACGGCCTCGCAAAGCGCATACCGCGCCGGATGCACGTCTTTCTCCGATTCCGGCAAGTCAGCCTTGATTTTCTCCCAAAGCGCTTTTGCAGAGGCAAGCGAATGATTTCCGTCTCCGACCATAAACAGCAGCCCGTCTTTTCTCAGGCTTTCAAACCGTTTGATCACATCTTCATGTTCCGGCACAAATTGTCCGCTGATATGTCCTCCGTCCATGTTCAATTCAAAATCATACAGCGTTTCAAGATCCGTCCGTCGTTTCAGATTTCCGAGAACCAGATCCTGCGGATCATCGTACAATAACATTATATGCGGAAACTCCAGCTCCGCACACTCCCTGATTTTTAGTCTGGGAGGTATCCGTTCCAATATAGTCGCTTCCGTCGCCCGAATCGTAGCACGGCTCTGCTTTTCATAAGAATAATCTTCCAGATCCACAGCCAATACAATACCTGTCCGCATAGGCGAATACGGCGTCTTTCGGCGAACCAAAACAAACCCCTTCGGCAGTTTCCGAAAAATCCCCTTCGCTTTATAAGCATGCATTGTTTTTGATATGCTCTCGATCCGGTCCGAACAATCCGGTTTATCCAAATATATTTCCGGCAGAGTCAACCGCAACGTAGAAGGTTTATCCCCTACTATTTTTTCTAATTCCGACCAATATGCGCTGTCCGACGTATGCTGATCGCAGGCGATCACGGCCCACGCATGCATATCCGTGCCGACACGCGGCAATAAAATCTCTGGTGCAACAATACAGCTGTTCATAATCTTGTCAGTGCGCGATTGCGTACATCAGCCCCCGAAATTGATCACAATAAACACAAATACCGCCAACGCAATCGATAAAAGTTTGATCGGTACATTGTCTATAAAAATACCGGCTACTTTGCGCCAAAAGCTCTTTTCTCTCATATGCGTTTTCTCCAGTCTGCAGACAAATCTTTCCAATAATAATCACTCAGTGTCTTTTTCAACAGATCATAATCAGCATAGCGGGATATTTTGCCGCGCTGTGCAATTGTAATGATCCCCGTCTCTTCCGATACGATCAGCGCAATCACATTGGAAGTTTCCGTGATTCCGATCCCGGCCCGATGACGCGTGCCCAACTCTTTAGGAATATTGACGTTTTGCGTCAACGGAAGAAAACAGCCAGCCGCCTGTATTTTATAATTGTTGATGATCATTGCCCCGTCATGCAGCGGCGCCTTAACAAAAAAGATACCTTCGATCAGCTGCGAAGAAATATTTGCATCCAAAATGACACCGCTTTCCAGTACCTGCGCAGGTATATTGTCGTTCGATAAAATGATCAGCGCTCCGATATTGTCTTTGGAAAGATTCTGCAATGCCTTGATGATCTCCGATATATACCGTTCAACTTCATCTTTTGACGCAAACATCTGATGCTCGCGCTTTTCCGATAAACGGTTCAACGTGCCAAGGTTCAGAATATCACGCTTGACTTCCACATTGAAAATCACAAGGATCAATCCCGCCAAAACCATCGGTATCACCATGAACACATCGCCCTTCAGCTTTGTGTCCGATGCAAATATGATGCCCGTAACAATCACAAACAGCGCAAACACTACGATCACACTGCGAACGTTATTCATTTTCAAAATACGGAACACGTAATAAAATACCGCGGCAAACAACAGAATGCTCAATACGTCTACCGGCCCGAAATCCGAAAATGCTTTTGCAATATTGGAAAAAAATTCGTTCATAGAATTCTCCGTCAGCTCATTCGTACCATTTTATTTTACATGAAATCGCAAAAAAAATAAAGCAAATAAGGACTGTTATCCGACGTTATTTGTGTTTCCGCCGAAAAATAATTGCAAATTTACCACCTGCAGGGCTGCCGACGCCGAAATTTCTCCTGCCTTCATCCTGCATAAGGCGCCATTGATACACCGAAAACATTCTTCTACCCTGCCCGTTCCGATCATCTCGGCTTGCCGACGGCTCATCTTGACTCCGTATTCTCTCATACCCAACAGCTTTGCCGTCTCCGCATCGCTCTTTCTTAAAAGGACGATCTCAAACATTCCGCGATAATAAGCACACAAAGCATTCAGCACCGCCGTTTCATCCATGCCCTTTGCCAGCAATTCGCTTTGCACTGCCATGAACTTCCCGTAATTTTTTATACCCAGAGCATTTGACATCTCATATGTCTTATACTCGGCATCTCGATATACTACTGCATCCACGTCCTGCGCTGTGATCTTTTTCGTATCAGCCGCATACGCGATCAATTTTTCAGTTTCTCCGCTGATACGGGACATATCCAAAAGGCAATATCGCATGATTCGTTCACAACACTCCGTATCCGCCGCAATACCCGCACGTTTAAACTGTGTGTAAATCCAACGAAGTACCGTATCATCATCGGCTTTCGAACAATCTACCCATGTTACGTTCGGGGCCTTCCGAAGATCAACCGCTTTTGTCTTTGGAGATGCCGAATTGACGATCAGTAAAATCGTATCTCTCTGCGGATTTTCAAAATAGGGTTTCAAGTATGCAGCGTAATCTTTTTCCGTCGGAAAAAAATCGGTTACTTTGACGATCCGCTTTTCAGACAGAAACGGCACACACTGCACCGCCGCAAGCAATGCACTCATCTGTGTACCTTTAAGAGTTTCCCCCTGCAATACCGTATAGTTCAATGAAGGCTCACGAAGAAATTTCGCTTTCAGCATCTCTTCGCCGCGCTCTTTGAAATATTCTTCTTCCCCGTCGAAAAGATAAACAGGTGCCGCCCCTTCTTCCAGGCTCTTTTTAAATAATACAAACTTCATGCTTTATACCGCTTCCTTTACGGAAATTATACCATCTCTTCGCCCTATTTGCAAGTCGCCGTAACTGTAAACCGACATTTTGCCAGCCGTCTTGTCAAAGTATATCTCTTCCTCTCTTTTTATATTCTGCAAAAATTCACCGCTATATGCCGTAATCATCAGATCGCAATCCGGGAATTTATCCGTTTCATTACTTATATTTTCTACCAATAAAACGTCTGCTCCGCCAAAGTTCACATACAATGTCTCTTCCTCTGAAAATATCATGTCCAGCCCGACACAATCAAAAAAGCCGGAAACTTCCTGCACGGTTACCGTCTGATAGGTATTGATAAATCCAAGTTCGGCGTTCACATACATCGCCTTTACTTCCGCATTTTCCAAAATAACCGGCAATACAAGATTTGCATCCGAAGCAGTTCCCAAAGAAACCAACGCATCTATCTCCGTTATATTTTCTTTGAGAAATACTTTTTCTACATGATCTGTGTCAGGAACTCCGAAACTGACCATAATAACTTTTCCGCCTTCATGGATCAACACGAAATTACTGCCGTAATACCCGTGTACCGTCATATAACCTTCCATTCCGCAAGGCACGTTCCGCAATATCATCAGACACACAAATACAGCCGAAAGCAACACTGTCCCGATCAACTTCACCCAAGCACGCAGATTGATTTTATCCGAAAGGAAATAGATGCCGACATACCAAAGCAATGCGCAGCCTCCGAACGAAAAACCGCAGATCAGCCAAAACCTGAAATCCGCCATAATAATCGGCAGTACAGCGATACGCAGTAAATATTCCGGAATAAATAACAAAGCAGCGGACGCAAAAGGGAAAACAGCTACCAGCACACAGGCAACAAACAATACCGCATAGACCGAACTGATCACGGGAATAAACAGAAGGTTCAGCACAAAACTGATGGCAGAAATATACCCGAAAAAGTCTATGAGTACGGGAAATGTACAAACTTGCGCAGATACCGCCGTCCCCAACGCATATGCCAATTTCCGCGGCATATGCGGAATACGCGCAAGATTACGCGATAAATGTCCGCCTAATACAATGATCCCTCCCGCTGCCGACACAGACAACAAAAATCCGACCGAAAACAAATACACGGGATTGATGACCAATATAGCCAAAGACGCAATACTCACCGAATTTAAGCGATCATATTGCACGCCCTTGAATTTCATCGCCATCATTACCACACACATGACGAGCGCGCGTACAGAAGACGGAGAAAAACTACATACCCCGGCATAAAATATAAGACCTGCCGTAATCAATAAAAAACGGAGCAAAAGATTCAGCCGCAGTTTTTTAAAAAGCGTCGAAAGCAGGAGATACACAATACCGATGTGCAATCCGGATACGGCAAAAATATGCGCAACGCCGCCATAGCGGAAATTCTGCAGAACGTCTTCATCCATAAATCCGCTGTTCCCGGTAAGCATGGCACACGTTATAGCAGCCGTCGAATCGTCCATGCCTGAGAAAATCACTTCGCGTAAATGTTCTCCGACAAGCCCGAACAGATCGGGAGCCTCCTCACCGCTGATGAGAAACCCGTCCGGATCCGCAAATGCAAAATAACGTACCCTGTCCAGAATCGCCGATGTGTTGATATGTCCATATGCCCAGGTCTCATACGTCGTTACTTCCGTATTGAAAATTGCCCGAGTTCCGAGTGCGAGATCGCTTCCTCCGCCGTATATGTAAATGCGAAT
>CASEWU010000002.1 GCA_949291725.1 uncultured Bacillota bacterium | reverse complement strand
TGTGGCTATGTTTAATATTGTTTTTTAATTTCGGGGGGTGTTTTTACGGACCCAGCCATTTAACTCAAAGTGGGGCAATGTTATTGGGGTCCCTAAAAATACCGCGGGGGGTTTTGGTTTACAACCCCCGCCGCTTATGGTATTGTAAGGAAAAAGAAAAAAGATTGCGTTTTGCCGCCGGGTAAGCGTGAGCGTCGGGATTTATGTCGTCAGGCCACAGCAGACATAAAATTGCCGGCGCATTTTTTATGATCGGAAAGGTTGTGCGGCGGCATAAAGCACACATCGGAGAATTTTTTCGGACATCCATTTTACGGCGGTCCAAAAAAAGGTCGGTTGAGAGGCAGAGAATGAAAAAACTTGCGAAAGAGTTTTCAAGATATGCTTTTTTGAGTGTATTGGGAATGGTAGGTGTGTCCTGCTATATACTGGCGGACACTTTTTTTGTGGCGCAGGGATTGGGTACCAATGGCCTTGCGGCGCTGAATCTGGCGATCCCTGTCTATAACCTGATCAACGGCACGGCGCTCATGCTGGGGATCGGCGGAGCGACCAGGTATTCCGTGTATAAAACGCAGGGGGACGATCGCAATGCCTGGCGCGTCTTTACAAATACAGTATATCTTGCGGCGTGCTTTTCTGTTTTATATATAATGGCTGGATGTTTTGTTTCGGGGGGCTTGGCGCGGCTTCTCGGTGCCGATGCGCAGACTTTTTCGATGACGCAGACCTATCTTCGGGTGCTGCTGTTGTTTTCGCCCGCCTTTCTTTTCAACACCGTGCTGATGTGTTTTGTACGCAACGACGGAGCGCCGCATACTGCCATGTTTTCCACCGTGTCGGGAAGCCTTGCCAACATCCTGCTCGACTATATCTTTATATTTCCCTGCGGCATGGGAATGCTCGGCGCGGTGCTTGCGACGGGTTTTGCGCCCGTGATCGGGCTGGTTTTTTCCGCGTCGCACATCCTTCGCGGGAAAAACGGGTTTCGGTTTTTGCCGCGCGGCGCTTCGCTTCGCCTGATGCGCTGTAATTTCACGCTCGGATTTCCCTCGCTCGTCGAACAGCTCTCTTCCGCCGTTGCGATCCTCGTGTTCAACTTTCTTTTTCTGCGGATCGCCGGCAATACGGGCGTGGCGGCATACGGCGTCATTGCCAATATTTCTTTGGTCGTGCTTTCGGTCTTCAACGGCATTTCGCAGGGCGTACAGCCGCTTTTCAGCCGTGCACGCGCGGGTGCAGACTCGCTTTCCGAACGATCTTTTTTAAAAATGTCTGTGCTCTGCACTGCAGTGTTTGCGGTTGCCGTGTACATGATATTGTTTATTTTTGCTTTGCCAATCACGCAGATCTTTAATAAAGAAAAATCGGATTTGCTCTGTGAAATGGCGGTGCGCGGGTTAAAGTTATATTTTCTTGCCGCGCCGTTTGCGGGGCTCAACATTCTGTTCTGTTCTTATTTTGCGGCGACCGAAACGCCGCTGCCCGCGCATATTTTATCTCTTTTGCGCGGATTTGCCGTTCTGATCCCCGCGGCGTTTCTTTTGGCGACGCTCTGGGGCGAAACGGGTATTTGGCTCGCATTCCCTCTGACCGAAATGCTTGTCTGTATCGGAGCGCTGGCGGCGTATGCGATTCTGTCCCGAAAGCGTAAAAAGGAGAAAAGAAAGGGGATCGTAGGTACCTGAAGAACCGCAGAATATTTTGGAAAAGAGTGGAATGTTTTTTAAAAAAGACAGAGACAACGGCAAAAAGAGGGCGGAAAGGGGGAGCCTTGTCCTGATTTTTTGCTTCGGGAAGGGTAAAAGGGGTTTACAGATAAATATTTTTGCGTTATAATAGAATATAGTTCATCCTGTCATAGAACGCAGGGTGATGGATTTCAAGGAAATAGGTGGCAGAATATGCAGATGGAAAAACAGACCCGTTTACAGAATCTGAAAGAGCGTGTGCGGCGAGTTCCCCTGTTCGGGAAAGCGGCATTCATTCTGGTGCTGGTATTTTTGATCGTAAGTGCCTGCACGATCGGCGGATTTACGGGAGCAGGCCGGTCCTATTATATGGCGGCGGATTCCAATGTCGTATTTTATCTGGATTACCAGGACGGGGCAAAGCTGGACAAAGTTTATCTGAATGTCGGGAGCGTCTACGGGGAAGTCGGGAAAGATTTTTCGGTGGAATTTCGGTATGCGTCCAAGTCATCCTCTTCGGAACCCACCTTCAGCAGTTCGATGTTGGGAACGGTAAAGCTGGGCAATGTATATACATCGAGCGTGGAGGGCACGAAAGGCACGAATTACGACTGGGTAAAAGTCTTTGATCTGACGGAAGCGGGCAGATCTTTGAGTACGAGTTATTGTCTGATCCGCCTGACCGTCAAAACGGAAATGCTGGTCAACGAAGTTGTGTTTGTGGATGCGGAAGGAAACATAATTCCCGCATATGTAACGGAAAAGAGCGTAAAATCATTTTTCACGGACACGCAATGGCCGTATTACCGCGATCTGTTCACGAAGAACGATCATAGCAAGGAATACGGAAAAGCGGGCGATCCGGTGCGGCTGACGGACGCGCAGAACAACTATGCGGACGGGAATACGGCATATACGGATTTCACGCAGGATGAAAAATACACGCTGATGCAGATCGACGATATTCTGCTGGGCCGTATGGTGGTAGAAGGAACGTTCCACGCACAGACGGATTTCGGGCCGTTTGCGGTATTGCTGCCCATGCTGGGAACTCTGATCTTCGGGGCAAGCCCGTTCGGTTTAAGAATATTTTCTGTGCTTTGCACGACGGCGATGATCGTCTTTGTGTACTTATTGGGCAAGCGCCTGTTTAAGAGCAGCGGTTTCGGGTTCATGTTTGCATGTTTTGCGGCGCTGGGCGGTCTGGCTCTCACGGTTGGCAGGCTGGGGCTTGCATATGCCATGATCGCGCTGTTTGCGGTGGCGGCATATTATTTCATGTTCAAGTTCTATGAGGACGGAATTTCCAAAGAACGTCCCGTAAAATCTGCGGCGAACGTTTTAATTTCGGGTATCTTTTTTGCATTTTTGTTCGCGACCGATCCGAAAGCGGTATTTGCTTTGATCGGGCTGGCGGCGCTGTTCGTAGTCGGATGGGTGCGTATCCACAGACAGGGAAAGGCAGAACTTGCGGCGGTGCGGAAGGCGGCTTTGGACAAGAATGCGGCGGCAGGTTCGGAAGAGGACATGCTGAAAAATCTGCAGGAAAGCGAACATCAGGAACGCTTGATCCGCATGGAAAACGGATACTCGTCGAGGGTCTTGTGGCTGTTCTTTATTGTTTCGTTCATCGTGGCAACGGTGCTCATCACGGTGCTTTCTGCAATACCTTCTTATTTTACGTATGTAAAGTTATACGACGCAAATCCGGCTGTGCCGACGATCGGCATATTCGGGCTTGTTTGGGCGGCGGTGAAAGACAGCTTTACCCTCGCGAATACGACGGCGTTCACGTCGGCGAATGCGATCAATCCGTTCGGCTGGTTCCTTTCGCTCAAAGGCGCCACGCTGTTCTCGTCGGGAAATGAGAGTGTCTATACGGCGATGAATGCGCAGATGAATCTTGCGCTGGCGATCACGTCGCTGATCGGTCTGATCTTTACGACGATCTACGTCATCTTATATTTTGCTACGGGCAAGACCAAGAGCGCCTATGCATCCGCTCACACGTCCGGCATTCTGAACGCGTACTTCCTGCTTTTGGCGGGGCTGGTAACGTCGCTTTTGCAGTATTTGTTTGCGGGCAGCTCGAGCGCGGCAAACAGCCTTCTGTTCACCGTGTTCTATGGCGGATTCGCCGTACTGATGTTCTATACGGCGTATGTGCATGACACGGGTGCGCGGAAAAAACTTTTCGGCGTTCCGATGAACACGACGCTGAAAGTGCTCACGGGCGTATGTGTGGTTTACGCATTGATCTTTGTGCTAACCATCCCGATGCTGTTCAGCATTCCGATCGCTCCTCTTGCGGCGCAGATATGCTTCGGCTGGACGACGTTTTTGAGCAACGGTTTCTACAGACCGTAAATTTAATTAAAAATATCCGCGCACGCGTATGCGCGGTATTTTTACACCTTTTTTCGGAAAACGGTGCACGGATAAAAGCGAATTGCGCTTTAAGGCTTAAAAAAATTTTTGTCCGTCTGCAACCGATGTGTTTGTGAAAGGCCGAAGCGGCAGACGATATGCGGCAAAAGCGCTGGCGCGCATGCCGCATCGGAGAAAGAGCGGGCCGGTTTTGAAAGTTTTTGAGAGGCATTTCGGGATCGAAAGAAGAAACGGCTAAAAGCCTGGGGGAGGAGGATGTATGTTATCCAAAGTAATGAGTTTTGCGCTGGCGGGGTTGGACGGCATTCCCGTGGAAGTGGAAACGGACATCAACAACGGTCTCCCTTCCTATGAGTTGGTAGGACTTGCGGACGCGGCGGTAAAAGAGAGTCGGGAGCGTGTACGTTCGGCATTAAAAAACAGCGGCCGAAAATTTCCGACGCAGAAGATCACGGTAAATCTTGCTCCTGCCGATCTGAAAAAAGAGGGGAGCTGGTACGATCTTCCCATAGCGGTGGGAATTTTGAAAGCGACGGGGCAGTTGCAGGGCGCCGATACGGGCAAGACGGTGTTTTTGGGTGAGCTTGCTCTGGACGGAAGCCTGCGGCCGGTTACGGGGATCCTGCCGCTTTTGATATCGGCAAAAGCGCGCGGCTACACCTCGTTTATTCTGCCTGCGGGCAATGCGGGCGAAGCGGCGTATATAGAGGGACTGGAAATTTATACGGCGGCCACGCTGACGCAGGTCGTGGATCACTTGAGCGGACTTTTGCGGCTTTCGCCGCTCGCGGCGAAAAAATACGAAGCGGCAAAGCGCGGGCAGTACTCTTCCGATCTTGCGTTTGTAAAGGGCCAGGCGATCGCAAAGCGTGCGCTGGAAGTGGCTGTATCGGGCGGGCACAATATTCTCCTGGTCGGGCCGCCGGGCGCGGGCAAGACGATGCTCGCAAGGTGTATTCCCACTATCATGCCCGACATGACGTTTGAGGAAGCGCTGGAAGTTACCAAGATCCATTCTGTTGCCGGCATTCTCGGGGAAGAAGGGATCGTAACCCTGCGGCCGTTCCGTACACCGCACCATACGGCGACGACGGTGTCGCTGTGCGGCGGAGGTACGCGTGCGGTCAAGCCGGGGGAAATCAGTCTGGCGCATCACGGGGTATTGTTTCTGGATGAATTGCCCGAATACCACAGGAGCGCTCTGGAAGCGCTGCGTCAGCCGCTGGAGGACGGTTGCATTACCGTTACGCGGGCGGGCGGGGCGGTTACGTTTCCGGCAAATTTCATGCTCTGCGCAAGCATGAATCCGTGCCCTTGCGGAAATTACGGAAGTACGGATAAAGTGTGTACCTGTACTCCCGCCGCGATCCATAAATACCGTTCGCGGCTCAGCGGACCGCTATTGGACCGCATCGATATTCAGGTGGAAGTGGATTCGGTAAAATACGACGATCTCGTAGCGGATACCGCGGAAGAAAGTTCGGAAATTGTCAAAAAAAGAGTGGAACGTACGCGGGAAATTCAGCGGGATCGCTTTCAAGGTTTGCAAAAGATGACGACAAACGCGGATATGGGCGAGCGTGAGATGCAAAAATTTTGCCGTCTTTCGCGCGAATGCGAAAACATTCTGCGTATGTCGTTCGAGCGCCTGAAACTTTCGGCACGCGCGCGGGCAAGGATCATAAAAGTGGCGCGCACGATCGCGGATATGGCGCAGAGCGAACAGATCGCGCCCGAACATATCCTGGAAGCGGTATCTTACCGCAGTTATGAAAATTTTCAGTAACGGCAGGTCTTTTTCATGACGTATACGGAAGAAGAAAGAGCGATCATCCGCCTGGATTCGTACGGGTTGGAATATTCCAAAAAAGCAAAGCTTTACCGTTTGGCGCCTTCGGCACGGGCACTCTTTGCCGATTTCGGCAAATACCGCAGCGCGGTGGCAGAGACGGCGGGCGAAGAGACGGCCGAGAGAATAGAACGTTCTTTGGCGGATAAGGAATATACGGACGGGCTCTTGCATATGTATTCGGAAAAGCGGATCGAATGCGTTGCGTTTGTTTCGGAAAAATATCCGGAAGAATTGCGGCAGATCCCGGATCCGCCGCTTATGCTGTATTGCCGCGGCAATACAGATCTTTTGAAAGAGCGAAAATTTGCGATCGTCGGTTCGCGTCGCACGCTGCCGCAGGTGATGAAGCGTACGGAAGAATTCGCCGAAGGGCTTTCTTCGAAGTTTGTGATCGTATCGGGCCTGGCGGACGGCGGAGACAGTGCGGCCGTCGGCGGTGCTTTGAACAGCGGAAAGGTGATCTCCGTGCTTGCGTACGGGTTCGATCATGTCTACCCGGGCTGTAACCGCGCTTTACTGGAAAGAGTAGAGAAAAAAGGGCTCGCCGTAAGCGAGTATCTGCCGCAGGAAAAGCCGCTGCCTTATCATTTCCCCATGCGCAACAGGATCATTGCAGGGCTGTCGGAGGGCGTGCTTGTCGTGAGCGGCGGGGAAAAGAGCGGTACGCGGATCACGGCGGCGAAGGCGTACGAATACGGGCGCGACGTGTTTGCGTTTCCCTATTCCATCGGCATTCCGTCGGGAGTCGGGTGCAATGCGCTGATCAAAGAATACGCGAAATTGACGGAAAATTTAGTTGACATTTACGCCGCTTTTGGTATAAACTTGACCGAAACGGAAAAAATTTCCTTGAGTGCGGCGGAGCGGGCGGTCTATGAAATTCTCAGAGAAGGGGAAGCGCATATCAGCGAGATCGCACAAAAGAGCGGTCTTAAATTGCATGAAGTTCCGATCGTGCTGACCATGCTGGAAATGAAGAAACTGGCGGTATCCTGCGGAGGGAACCGTTGGGCGGCCGTGTGTTGACGGGCCGCGTGTGTTTAAAAAATCGGAAAATTTGATGTCGGAAAGAGGTCTGTATGGATTTAATCATTGTAGAATCGCCTTCCAAAGCGAAAACGATATCCAAATATTTGAAGGGGAAATACCGCGTGGATGCGTCGGGCGGACACGTGCGCGACCTGCCCGAAAAACGGCTGGGTGTGAATATCGATCATAATTTTGAGCCCACATATGTGGACAATCCCGACAAAAAGGCGGTGATCAAGCGCCTTTCGGACGAGGCGGCGAAAGCGGAACACGTCTATCTCGCAACCGACCCGGACCGCGAAGGCGAAGCGATCTCCTGGCATCTGAAAAACGTTTTAAAACTTAAGGACGGCAAAAACCGCATCGAGTTCAACGAAATTTCTCCGGCGGCGGTTACGCATGCATTGCAGAATCCGCGCGAGATCGATTACAATCTCGTCGACGCACAGCAGGCGCGCCGCGTGCTGGACAGGCTGGTCGGTTATAAATTGTCGCCGCTTCTGTGCAAGCGTATCCGTTCGGGACTTTCGGCAGGGCGCGTGCAGTCGGTGGCACTGCGGCTGATCGTAGACCGTGAGCGCGAGATCAAGGCTTTCGTACCCGAAGAATACTGGCACATCAATGCGGAATTGCAGGATAAACCCAAAGAATACGCACCGTTCAAAGCGCTTCTCGGCGAAAAGAACGGAAAAAAATATCTCCCGTCCAATGCGGAAGAGAACGAAAAAGTCCGTGCGGAACTGGCTGAGAATCCTTACATTGTCAGCGAGATCAAGAAAAGCGTAACAAAGTCGCACGCCCCCGCACCGTTTACGACGTCCACGCTTCAGCAGGATGCGTCCAACAAGTTCGGGATGACCTCGCCCGATGTCATGCTGGTAGCGCAGCATTTGTACGAAGGCATCGATACGGAAGCGGAAGGGCATATTGCGCTCGTAACCTACATCCGTACCGACTCCGTGCGCGTATCGGCGGAAGCGCAGGCGAAAGCGCGCGATTTCATTGCCGCAAAATTCGGAAAAGAATATGTTCCCGAAAAGCCGAATTTTTATGCTTCGAAGAAGGGCGCTCAGGACGCGCACGAATGTATCCGTCCCATCGATTTAAGCCGTACGCCCGAAAGCATGAAAGGCACATTGGACAAAAAACATTACAATGTTTATAAGCTGATCTACGATCGTTTCATGGCGTCGCAGATGAGCGAAGCGCTGTACAACAGCATGCAGATCAAGATCAAAAACGGTATTTACGGCTTCAAAGCGAGCGGCAAGACCATGCAGTTTGCGGGATTTACGGCGGCATACCAGGAAGTGAAAAAGGATGACGACGAGAACGAAAACGCAAAGCTTCTTCCCAATCTCAAAGAAGGGGAAGAGCTGGATCTCATCCGCCTTCTGAGCGAGCAGAAATTTACGAAACCTCCCCTGCGTTATACGGACGCGTCGCTTGTCAAGGCGATGGAAGATAAGGGGATCGGCCGTCCTTCGACGTATGCGAGCATCATTTCCGTGCTGAACAAGCGTAAGTACGTTACAAAAGACGGAAAATACATGGTTCCGACGGAAGTCGCGTTCGAGATCACCGATCTTCTGATGAAATATTTCAAAGACATCATGGATGTCGGCTTTACGGCGAAAATGGAAGACAAGCTGGACGGCATCGAAGACGGCGGTGTGGACTGGCACAAGATCATTGCGGATTTTTATCCGCCGTTTGCGGAAAAACTGGTGTTTGCCGCCAATGACGGCGACGAAATGACGGACATCCTCTGCGAAAAGTGCGGGCACCCGATGATCCGTAAGAGCGGGCGTTACGGGAAATATCTGGCTTGTTCCAATTATCCCGAATGTTCGAACATCAAGAGCGAAGGCATGGAAATTTCGGCAACCAAATGCCCCAAATGCGGTGCAAACATGGTCGTCAAGAGCGGCAAGTTCGGAAAGTTCCTTGCCTGCCCGAATTACCCCGAATGCAACGCGACTCTGCCTTTTGACAGCGAGATCTCCCAGGAAAAATGTCCCAAATGCGGCACCCTCATGTATTACAGGACGGGCAGAAACGGGAAATATTTAAGCTGTCCGAAATGTTCGGCCAGCCAGCCCATCACGGAACTGGCGGGCGTGTGCCCCGTCTGCGGTGCTCCCACGCGCCGTATGAAGAGCAAAGCCGGCAAGATCTTTTACAGCTGTTCAAAATATCCCCAATGCAAATTTATGAGCTGGGAAATGCCCACGGGCGAAAAATGCCCCAAGTGCGGCAAATATCTTTTCAAAAAAGGGAAACAGATCCGCTGTTCCTCCTGCGATTTTGTAAAGGACGCTCCCGCCGAACCAGACCCGAAGAACGGTTCCGACGCGCAGGAGAATACACAAGATTAAAAACAGGGGAGAATAGCATCCCCGTCGCTCAGTAAAGTTCGTTTCTTTGTCAATGAGTTCGGTCGCCGACCGGACTCATTTTTTCGTCATTAAAAGAAACCCACCGGCTATGCCGGTGGATAAAGGAAAAACGACAAAGGCTTTAGCTGCAGCAAGAAGCAGGTATACAAAAAAGCTCCTTTGTGCTAAACTGAATGTAAGGCTCGCAACCGTACATAAGTAAGAC
>CASEWU010000001.1 GCA_949291725.1 uncultured Bacillota bacterium | reverse complement strand
GATCCCTCGGCGGACACGTTGCTTCGTGCCCGCCTTTTCTTTGCCGAAAATTTTGAATTCCGCAGGCGTGCGCTTTGACGGAAAATTCAATCGCCGCCGTATGCAATTCTTTTGCATACGGCGGCGATTTGTCTGAAATATGGCAGCACGTATAGCCGAATTCAGTACAAAACTCGTTTACGGAACATTTTGACAGGGCCGAAACAAATCGGTGCGCAGAGCTCTTTGCTGTTTCAGAAAAACAAAACCGGTAGAACAGGCAAAACGATCAAAGCAGGTAAAACAGACAAAGAAAACGGTTTCAGATGGCTTTTGTGTTTCTGATTTCAGATAAACTTCAATGACGTAATTTTAAGCGGAAAACCTTTATCCGAGATAGCGGCGCAGGGAGCGTTTCTTTTTTTCGGTATACGGGGCATAGCGCAGGGAAAGTTCGAATTTTCCCTTTTTGAGAATGCTTTTGACATGAGAAAAGGCATAAAATCCGCGTTCGCCGTGGTATGCGCCCATACCGCTTTCGCCGACGCCGCCGAAGCCCATAAAAGGTGTCGCCAGGTGAAGGATCGTATCGTTGACGCAGCCGCCGCCGAACGAGATTTCCGTAAGTGCGCGTTTTTCGTTTTGTTTTCCGAAATAATACAGCGCCAGCGGCGTAGGATTTTTCGCGATGAGCTCTTTTGCTTTTGTAAAGTCAGAGAAAGTCAGCACAGGGAACACCGGTCCGAATATCTCTTCCTGCATGGCAGGATCGGAAAAAGATGCATTGTCGAGAATGGTCGGTTGGATCTTGCGCGTTTCGCTGTCGTAATCTCCGCCGAAAATTACTTTTTCCGGTGTGATCAGCCCCTTCACCCTTTCAAAGTGCTTGGCGTTGATGATGTGCGGATAATCCGGATTTTCCAGCGCGTTTTCACCGCTCTGACGTACAAATTCTTCCTTTAAAAGTTCTAGGAAGGACGCCTTGATTTTTTCATGGACAAGCAGATAATCAGGCGCAACACAGGTTTGCCCCGCGTTCAGAAGCTTTCCGAATGCAATGCGCCGCGCCGCCCGCGGAAGGTCTGCGTCTATATCGACGATGCAGGGACTTTTTCCGCCCAGCTCTAATACCGCGGGCGTGAGAGTACGCGCCGCCTTTTCCGCTACCAAAGTTCCCGTCAGCTTTCCGCCCGTGAAAAATATCATCTCGTATTTTTGTTCCAATAGCGCCGTGTTTTCTGCCCTGCCGCCCGTTACGACCGTGATGTATTCGGGAGAAAATGCCTCCGCGATCAGGTTTTTGATCAGTTCGGCCGTTGCAGGAGCATACGCACTCGGCTTTACGATCGCACAGTTTCCTGCCGCGATGCTGTCCGCCAAAGGACAAAGCGTCAGCTGAAACGGGTAGTTCCACGGACTCATGATCAACGTACAGCCGTACGGAGACGCCAGCGTAAAACATTTTGCGGGAAATTGCGAAAGAGTGCTTTTCACGCGCTGCTGTTTCGTCAGCCGACGTAAATTTTGAAGCAGAAAATTTATTTCCTCGTACACCATGCCAAGTTCCGCCATTACCGTCTCGCTCTCACTCTTTCCCAGATCCTGATGTAGTGCTTGAACGATTTCTCCGCGTTTTGATTTAATCACGTTTCGCAATTTTTCTAATGCGGTTTTACGATAATTTATGTTCAGCGTTTTTCCCGTGGCAAAGAATGCGTGCTGAAGTTCGACCGCCTTTTTTATATCTTCCATAAAAATATACTCTCCTTTATTTGAAGGCCGCCTTTTTCTTTATTCGTGCGGCCGTTTTTTAATGATACGCTTCCG